>NZ_DEYR01000032.1:8809-9068 GCF_002364635.1 Pseudomonas sp. UBA3153 | reverse complement strand
TCTATCACTACCCGGTCGACCAGTTCCGGTTCCTGACACCAAACCTAAGGCGTCTGGTTCTGGGCTATGAAGCTAGGCTGGCTGCAATCCGAGAGCATTCAAGCGCCTTGCTTGAAGAGCGTCGGCGCATTCTTGCCCTTGCTGCCAAGATCGATACTGTCCTTGAGCAGTGCGCAGACATCAAGACTCGTTTAATCCCCTAGAAAGCCCGTGGCACTAGGCTGTGCGCCTATCCGGTAACCCGATTTTGTGACTGTGT
>NZ_DEYR01000032.1:0-8523 GCF_002364635.1 Pseudomonas sp. UBA3153 | reverse complement strand
ACTAGGCTGCGCGCCTATCCGGCAACCCGATTTTGTGACTGTGTGAGCCTATCCTGGTCACGCTTCCAAAATTGGAGGTCGTGTGAGTCTATCAAGCCCTAGTGGCACTAGGCTGCGCGCCTATCCTGAAGGACAGAATTTTCACCCTATCAACACTGGATATTTTTAAATATAGACGCGCAAGGCTCTAGCACGAGGCTTTCAGCGGTTTTTTTAAACCTATGTCAACTGATCGTCGATTCACATAGTTAGTAATGGGGAAAGGCATTTTCTGAAACTGTGTCGCGCAGCGTATGTGTGGCTGAGTTGAGGGAAGTGGACGGTCCGGAGGTCATGACCAAGACGACTTGGGAATGCAGGGGGTTGAGGGAGAATACTCGGCATGGAGAACTGGCAGTGCGAAGGTTCAGATGGGGAGAAAACACCCCTGGCAAATTTGCGGATTGCTTGGCCTGAGGTGATGGATCTCGGGCATGGAGTTGAAATGGGACTGATCGAACTACTGGTTATGCAGATAGGAGTTTTGCTGCTGGCACTGTTGCTGAACTGGGTGACGCTCCTGATGTCACGCAGCGTTCTTCGAGATGCTCTACGCGACTGGAATGAGATCCGGGTGCTACCGGGCAGGGCATACAGCAATGAATCTCGGTAGGTGGATAGACCTTGGTATCTGGACGAGCGCGATTGAGTCGCTGGCGTTCGCCTGTGGAGTTTTGGTGCTGTTGGCTTGCATGGTAAGCCTGGTAGCGAGGATTGCGCTGTATGCGGTTCGCGCATTAGTGAGGCTGAAGGGAATGTGCAAGGCCATGGGTAGGGCTATCGAGTGACTGGTCCTGACTTGGAGTTGAAGGTTATTGACGGAGGCGTGTGTGGCTCGTGGGGTTATTCGAGGTAACTGACGCGGGATTATACGGCCAGGGTATTTATTATCCTTGGTCTGACCTTGGCGGTATTTGGATCACTGATGATCAAGTTGTATTGTGCGGTGACAAGTATTTAGCTGGTTGTTTGTGCTACACGTTGGGTAGTCTGAGTATTCGTTGTGCGAGCGGACTTGAGGTCAAGAAGCAGGATGGATAACCGGTTTTATATTGTTTGCTTAATTGAATTACCTATGAATACCAGAGGTTGATCGATAAGTTTGGTGGTGTTGTCTGGTTCTGTGTCGCGAAGCGAAGGATTGCTCCTTGTAGGAATTTAAAATGAATTCATCAATTTTGCTTGTGTGCGCAATTGGTTCTGTGCTCTTTGCGCTCGGAGTTATTGCATTGGTCGGGTACCGAGTTGCGGTTCATCTGGACAAGAAGTACGGCGCACGGACTGATCGTCGTCGGCCTAACTAGAATTACTGAATTCTCGCTACGCAAAGTGAGTTGCGATGAATACTAGACTAGTCTTTCTGTCCATGTTTTGAGAAGACAATTTTCTCTGCATATGCCCGTTCGGAGAGAGGAGCAACTACTGTTGGAGTTCGGGTGGGTGCTGATTCAAATGCCAATCCCGTTTCTACGAGATTTTTTCCTGCGTTATCCCCAGAGGCTGTGGACAACTCGGTGGGTAGATTACGGAGGATAGGGGGAGTAGGGGGTTTTTGTCGGTGATCAGAAAACGATCGGCTTGTAGCGCTACAGGGTTAGCTCCTTAGGCAGCAAAATTGCTACTGCATCGCACTTTCGATACGCCTTCCAAGGTGATCGGGCGCATCAAGGCGTGGCTGCTAGCTGAGGCGTAGGCCCTGTGGGCGCAGCTGGCGGTGGTTTCGAGTTGAATTTCACGCCTTACTTCGGCGCAGTAACCCAGCCTTTAAGGGTAGGTGTCGTGGTTTGGTGCTCTGAGCCGATGTCTCTTACATAGTCGGCAGGCGGTCCAGAAGCGCGTCTGGAGCAATTTATTCCGTTTGACCTTGCCTGGCAGGTCTATGGGTTCAAAAACGCTTCTGGGGCCATTCTAGGCGCTTTCCTGTTTCGGGCGGTCTGTTGTTGCGCGGCGTGGGAAAGTTGCTCTGTCGAGCTCGCGGGTGGCTTCTCATGCCGCTCTGGTGGCGCCGGTTAGCCATAGCCTGCCAGCTGTTCGACAAGCACGGATGGCCTTGCTGCTGTGCAAGTGCGGAGCAGAGTTGGATGTTTAAGAAATAGATCAGAAGGAAAATCTCCCCCTGGAATTGACCAGTCGGGGGCGGGAGCGCTGTGCGCCGTACGGAATCTTTTCGCAGGGATATTGAATCAGTAGCTTCCCCTAGGTCAGATGATTTGACGGGGATTCAGCCACCAAAATGAAGACGACTGTCTGGAGGTGTGGGTATGTTGGGTGGCAGGGGCATGTACTAGCAACAACTAGACTGCTTACGACTTCATTGCCAGATGGCGTCAGACGATCAGATTAGATTCTGACAGCGTTGGCAGAAGGCTTGAAGGCTCGCAGGAGAGTTCGCCCGCAAGCCGGTATAGCTTCTCAACGGTGATGTTGACCTCGCCACGCTCGATGCGGCCTACGTAGCTGCGGTCGATATTGCACGCCAGCGCCAGTGCATCTTGGGAAATCCGGCAGGCCTTCCTCTGCGCTCGGATGCGTTCCCCTAACACTTTCGCCAACGTATCCATGACCATCTCAATTCAACTTGAGGCGGCACTATCGTGCGTTTGCGGACGCACGAGCCACGGATTATAATCCGCATTTCTTTCGCGCTAACTCTTCTGGTGCCTCAATGAAATCGGCCTCGTTTATCTTCGACAGGCGTCTGTATGAGCTGCTTCAGGAGCCAGTGCGTTCAACGTTTACGACCCGTGAACTGCGCGATGCCTATGCCGCTCGCCTGAAGGGCACACACTTCCGTATCGCCGATGTGCGCCGTTATGTGTATGAGCAAATCCGCCGATTAGTGCGCGCGGGCTGGGTTGTAGTGGATGAGGATCGTCGTGTTCGAGGACAGATCTATCACCTGAAGCCGACCCCAGCACATCTGCAACTGGAACTGATCGACAACAGTTTTGAGAACAGCCCTATGGCTGCCGGAGTGCCCGAACCAGACAAGGCCGTGCCCGCCCTTGAAGCTTTGCCGCTTAAGTCGTCAGCCAATATGGATTTGCAGTTGGAGGCGCTCCACAAGGAAATCCGCATGGACTTCCTCACTTCAATGGGCGAAGCGGAGCGATTCAAGTTGCTACTGGACGAGATGCCGCACTTACGGGACAAAGTTGAAGGCGAGTACCTGGAGGCCAGGGATCGCAGTTCTCGACTTCTGGGCCATCTACGCGCCATCGAAAAGACCCTCAAAACGCTCGCTGCGCCGCGATGAGCAGAACACTACGCAGCTGGCAGAACAGCTGCATCGCCAGGGCGTTGGAGCACTTCACCGCCACGCCGCACTTCTTCTGTCAGGCAACGCCGGGAGCCGGGAAGACGCGCATGGCCGCAGAGCTGGCCAGCCGACTGCTTGAGCAGGACAGAATTGATCTGGTGCTGTGCTTTGCACCATCCTGCCAAGTCGTTGAGGGTTTTCGTTCGACTTTTGCGGCTGTGCTAGGCAGGCGTCTCGACGGCCAGATAGGAGCAGTGGGGGCCGCGTACACCTATCAGGCCATGGAATATCGAGATGAAGGATTCTGGCAGCTTCTTGATGACTACCGGGTGCTTGTGGTCTTCGATGAAATCCACCATTGCGCCGGTCACGATCCGCTGCTCAGCAATGCCTGGGGGCAGCAGATACTGCACCGGATACAGGATCGCGCTGCCTTCACGTTGGCCCTGTCTGGTACGCCCTGGCGTTCGGACGACAAGGCCATTGCCTTGGCTCGCTACTCGTCGCCCGAGGGACATCTGATCTGTGATTACCGTTATGGATTGAAAGATGGCATTGCCGACGGCGTGTGCCGGGCACCTCGCATTGTGTTGCTCGACAACCAGAAGGTGAAGCTCACGGAAGAACTTGGCGCAGATTGCTCCGTGAGGCTGTTTCCCAGTATCGCCAAGCTTTTGGGCGAGTCACCTGTCACCTATGAGGAACTGCTGCGCCATGACGAGGTGATCAATCCAATCCTCGACCTTGGCTGCAGCAAGCTGAACGAGCTACGCCAGATCAAGCGTGATGCAGCTGCTTTGGTGATAGCCACTGATATCGAACACGCCCAGCAAATAGCCCAGGCTCTGGAAGCGATGGGTGAAGTGTGCCGTATCGTGACCAACAAAACCCCGGATGCGCAGCAAGTGATCGGTGCATTCCGAGGCAGCACCTGCCGCTGGATTGTCGCCGTCGGAATGATCAGCGAAGGCACCGACATTCCCCGCCTGCAGGTCTGTTGTTATCTCAGTCGTATCCGCACCGAACTGCATTACCGGCAAGTGCTGGGGCGGGTGCTGCGACGCACAGGTGAGTCCGACGACCAGGCCTGGCTGTTCATGCTGGCGGAACCGACGCTTCAGGGCTTTGCGGAGCGAATTGCGGATGACCTGCCGGATGACCTGGCGGTTTTGAGCGATGTGCAGATACCTGGATTTAATCCAGGCTCAAGGCCTGAGCCGATGGATACATCGGGCCATGTCGAGGGTATCGACGGTGCTGGGTTAGGTGGAGCAGAACCGGGTATTGGGTCGCAGGCTACGAGCATCATTTCGCTGGGTGGTTTTCCAATTGAGCCCGCTTATCAGGTCAGCTTTTCCCAGCATTACCGGCAGCAGCTATTGGCTTGTTTCTGATGTTCAGCCAGCCGAGGCTGCTCGAATGATGCCGGTGTGCATTGATCCATAACCGGCCGGTGCTGCGTGGAACGATATCGTGAGGTGAGCATGGAGATAAAGTCGCAGGCATTAGTCGATGTTGTTGAAGATGTGATCTGCGACGTGTGCCGTTCTGGCACTCGTATTCCCGGCTATGGCCTTCAATACGGCAAGCTAGAAGCCCAATGGGGATATGGCTCGCAGCATGACGGGGCGCATACCGGGTGCATCTCTGCGAGCACTGCTTTTTCAGGGTGCTGAGCGGCTTGCGTCGGGAGCGAATGGTCAATGGCATGTTCGATGATGATCAGCCATTTTCCTCTGAGGATTTTGGTTTGATCGGCAACGGTAACTACTGGGAGCAGAGCTGATGTCTGAATCAGTCGATGTTCAACGGTTCGCACAAGTCGAGGCGTTGGCCATGGAGGTATTCGAGAGCCGTGCTGCCACGACAGCGTGGCTCACATCCCCCAATACTGCCCTGGATGGGAAGTCTCCTCGTTCTTTATGTACCACTGAGCTTGGCGCTATCCAAGTGCGCCGGTTGTTGCGCTGTATCGAGTACGGCGGTGTTGTTTAAGTTGATAAGGCTGGACGGCTTGACCACCTTCCTAGTGGCCAATTTATGCCAGTTAGTTCCAATGAGCCTTGGTCTATAACATTATTTTGAGGACTGGCATGGCCATGCAGCATAAACGCTTTAGGGCAGTCATCCACGCCAGTGATTTTTTGGTCGAGCTGTTACGTAGTGCTTAGTTGCCAGGGGATGTCAGAGCTAGTGCAAAACACTTGTTGCGGCAAGACCCAAGTGCAGGTGAAGTTCTTCAGACAGGAAAAGGCGAAGAGCTCCTCGCAAGCACGATTTGCTGTTCTAGTGTATTCAGTTTCGCCATGGAGTGAATTTTGCTTAGCCTCACAAGTCGCTTCTTCGTCTATAGAGCAGGCCGCCCCTTCCAGGAGAATTTCGCCGAGGCCTGATGGTTTCATCAACGGGCAGGCGAACAGGGCTCAACCCTGGAGTTAATTAAGAAATGGGAAAATTGTTCCGCCCTTTGGAGCATATACATATGCTGAACGCCACGTATAGCAAGGCCTGAAGAAGCCTGCTAAATCGAAAATAATTCAGAAAATCGAAAGATATTAATGATCAGCTCACCAGAGGTTTAATGAGTTATGCGAAAAAATATCCACGTTGTTAATCGTCACCCCGCATGGTTGAACCCGCCCGAGCCTGGTCAGGATTTACATGACCTTGAGTGGGGGGTCGTAGAAGTGATGTCTGACAAGTCACTCCGCTTCAAACACGAGAAACCAGACCCTGAAGAGCTGGAAAAATTCATTTCAGAACTTAAGCATCTGGTCTAGCGCCCCCCATCATTCTGGACTTCAGTTAGCCGAAAAACCCGGCTGGCGTTTTGCATTATCAATATCGTTCGTTTGAAATCCCGTGGGAGCGACTAATGACTTAGCCCAACCTCCAGTCCCTGAACTCACTTCATGTAAATTAACGGCGAGGCTTTGGTTTCTTTTGCTGATACCCCCTATCTGGATGGTCTATTAGGACTTAACTACAAGCAGCTCCTGCCAACGCGTTGTATAGGCCGGTGACAGCATTTCACGCCGCATGCCCCAATCAGATTGCTTGGCAATTCGCCCAGGCTTTAGCGTCCCGCGTCCCCAGCGCTCATTGATAGCGTCCAGTGTGCTCATTAGCTGCTCTGTCTTCACAGGTTGCTCAGGGGCAAACAGATCCGGTGTGTACTCATCCCATCTACATAGATCCAAAAGCAGCACCTGTGCTTTGGCATAGATGAATCCATCGCGGTACAGCCGACGTATGCCTTCACGAGCAGCAGCAATAATCAGCCGTGTGTCGTCGGTCGGGTAGGGTAGTTGGCAGAGTATGCCGTTGGCGTACTTGGCTTCAGTGGGATTGAACATCCCGGTGCGCAAGCTGACTCGCACCTGGCGGCACAGCGAGCCCTGCTGGCGCAGCTTTTCCGCCGCGCGGGTGGCATAGGCAGTAGCAGCCTCCTGAATCGGCTCGATGTCTTTCAGGCGTTTACCGAATGATCGACTGCAGCAGATTTCCTGCTTGGCAGGCGCTGCTTCCTCAAGTTCCAGGCAGGCTATGCCACGCAGCTCGCGAGCTGTCTTCTCGATTGTCACGTTGAAACGCTTACGCAGCGTCCAGGCATCGCTGCTCGCCAAGTCCCAGGCAGTTTTGATGCTTTGGGCGTTGAGATGCGCCTGCATGCGCCTGCCGATACCCCAGACTTCCTCCACCGGCATGGCCTTGAGCAGTTTGTCGCGACGTACGGGGTCTCGTAGGTCGACCACTCCGCCTGTTTGCCGTTGCCAGCGCTTGGCTGCATGGTTTGCCAGTTTGGCCAAGGTTTTGGTGCCGGCGATACCAATGCCCACCGGGATGCCAGTCTTCTGCTTGATCTCGTTCTGAAGTGAGCGGGCCAGGTTATCTAATGACTCCGGCATACCGCTGAGCTCGGCGAACGCCTCATCAATGCTGTACACCTCAACGTTGGGTAGCCGGCCTTCCAAGATGCTCATGACTCGTTCGCTCATATCCCCGTAGAGCGCATAGTTGCTGCTGAAGGCCACGACTCCATGATGCTTGAGTTCGCCACGGATCTCATGAAACAGCGCACCCATTTTCACGAAAGGCTTGGCGTCGGCCGAGCGAGCGATCACACAGCCGTCGTTGTATCTGAATGACTCTAACAGTTAGTAGATTGTAACATACTGTTTTATAAGCATTTTACCAGACTAACAATTTTTCAATTTTTCGAGGCCT
Organism: Pseudomonas sp. UBA3153; assembly: GCF_002364635.1. NCBI lineage: Bacteria > Pseudomonadati > Pseudomonadota > Gammaproteobacteria > Pseudomonadales > Pseudomonadaceae > Pseudomonas > Pseudomonas sp. UBA3153. Next base: position 998 of record NZ_DEYR01000032.1, on the reverse strand, counting down.
CTTGAAACCCTTCACGACCACTGTTCGAACGCCAACGTAACCATCGTCATCCCAGCAGGTCATGCGTACAGTCGCCCGCAAGCTGGCAAGGCCGATCTGATTGAGGTGGCAGAAAAGAGCGTTTGCTCACGGTAAGTGGGCACCCTCGTGCCGACGTGCAGAAATCAGCCGGACGCATACATCTAGCTAGGCGAACGGGGCATCACGCCTTGCCGGGGAGCCCAGCTGTGCAGCAACAGCTGGCTTTCCGGGTTGGCAAGCGCGTGAGCACGTCCTTTAGGTAGATCGAAAAAAGAAAGATTAATTTCCTCCCGGTTAAACCTCCACGTTGCTTAATGGGCGGAGGTTTGAGCATGATCATCAAGCCTTCATGGCAAGAATTCGCCGACCACCGTTGAGGACAAGCAGCCCGACAGCAAAACCAATGGCAAGGTCGGGATAAGGCGAACCCGTAAGCATCACCAGTAAGCCAGCAACAATAACCCCTAGGTTGGCCAATACATCGTTTGCTGAGAATATCCAGCTTGCTCGCATGTGAGCGCCACCATTCCGGTGTTTTGATATCAAGAGCAAACAGCCAACATTGGCCACAAGGGCGACCAGGCCAACCCCCATCATCAGCAATGACTCGGGTTCGCTGCCGAAAATAAATCTGCGCACAACTTCCAGTAAAACGCCTAACGCGAGCGCTATTTGTAGAAAGCCCGACAGATGTGCGGCCTTAAGCTGTAGACCCTTGCTCCGTCCAGCGGCATAGAAGGCAAGGCCATAAACAGCGGCATCGGCGAACATATCCAGCGAATCCGCAATCAACCCTGTGGACTCAGCAATAACCCCAAGAACCAGCTCGGCTACAAACATAAGAGCGTTGATACCCAGCAAGGCTTTAAGCACTCTGGACTCGTCTAGAGCCTCCTGGGCGTCAGCCTGCCCTCTCTCCGCGACCTCGCTTGGTGCGCAAGCCCGCGTACCTATCAGGGTGTAGTGGTCTACTGATC
>NZ_DEYR01000014.1:0-48591 GCF_002364635.1 Pseudomonas sp. UBA3153 | reverse complement strand
CCTGCTGACCCGCTCTTCCGATCTCGGCCTGGATGCGGCGCGCCGACCCGCGTGGCTGGGGGCTCGCACGCCTGATGGTCAGCGGGCCGCTGGCGACACTCGCCGACTTGCGCGAAGCCGGTATCGCGCTGCGCGACTTGCAAGGCTATGCGCGGGCACGGCATCCGGCGCAGCGCCTGCTCGACCTCGACCAGCTGCGCCTGCCGGTGTTCCTCTACAGCCAGCGCGGCAACTGGTTACTCGACGGCTGGCTGGAGCCGCTGCGCAAACTGTTGGCGGAGGACACCAGCGGCACGCTGCAGGCCACCCTGGACGCCTGGTGCGCTTGCCTGGGGCAGGTGCAGGTCTGCGCCGACCGCCTGGGCATCCACCGCAACACCCTGCGCTACCGGCTCGAGCGGATCGCCACCATCAGCGGGCTGGACCCGCTTCGACTGGACCAGCGCCTGTACCTCTCGCTGGGGCTGGGGCTGGTCTAACCCTGTTGGCTGGTTGTGCAGATGACCCTCATATCGCTCGTTCGTCGCCGGTATATTGTGCGGACGACCAAGGCGCGCAGAGCGCCGCATCGGTGAGAATGGAGGCTTGCCGTCTTCGGTGCCCGCCAGCAGCGCGGCGCATCACGGCATGGCAGGGGATATCCCCACTCGATAACAAAAAAATCTGAGGAAAATGGTCATGGGACTCGTCCTGATCCTGGTGGCACTGATCGTGTTCATCGTGCTTGCCACCACCCGATTCAAGCTGCACCCTTTTCTCGCTCTGCTCGGCGCCGCGTTGATCGCCGGTTTCGCCTACCAGCTCCCCACCGGTGACATCGTCAAGACCATAACCACCGGTTTTGGCAGCATCCTCGGCTACATCGGCATCGTCATCGTACTAGGTACCATCATCGGCGTGATCCTCGAGCGCAGCGGCGCGGCCATCACCATGGCCGAATCGGTGATCAAGCTGCTCGGCGAGCGCTTTCCTACCCTCACCGTGTCGATCATCGGATACCTGGTATCGATCCCCGTGTTCTGCGACTCCGGCTACGTCATCCTCAACTCGCTGAAGAACGCTCTGGCCGCACGCATGAAGGTCTCGGTGGTGTCGATGAGCGTGGCGCTGGCAACCGGTCTCTACGCGACGCACACCTTCGTGCCGCCGACCCCGGGGCCGATCGCCGCCGCCGGCAACCTCGGTCTGGAAGGTTCGCTGGGCCTGGTGATCGGCGTCGGCCTGCTGGTCGCGCTGGTCACCGCGCTGGCCGGGATGCTCTGGGCCAACCTCTATCTGCATGCCGACGACAAGCAACTGCTGGACGAAGCGCCGAGCGAACTGCTCGACGACGGCGTCGATTTCGAACAGCTGAAGGCCCGCTACGGCACGCTGCCCAGCGCCTGGCAGGCGTTCGCGCCGATCTTCGTGCCGATCGCGCTGATCTGCCTGGGCTCGGTCGCGGCCTTCCCCAGCAAGCCGCTCGGCGACGGCCTGCTGTACAACGTGCTGAATTTCGTCGGTCTGCCGGTGATCGCCCTGCTGGTCGGCCTGGCACTTGCCTGCAGCCTGCTCAAGGGCGACGGCAAGCGCCAGCAGTTCCATGACTTCGTCGCCGAGGGCATCGTCTCGGCCGCGCCGATCCTGCTGATCACCGGTGCCGGTGGCGCGTTCGGCGCGATCCTCAAGGTCACCCCGCTGGCCACCTACCTGGGTGAGACTCTGTCGACCCTGGGCATCGGCCTGTTCATGCCCTTCGTGGTCGCAGCGGCGCTGAAATCGGCGCAGGGTTCCACTACGGTGGCGCTGGTCACCACCTCGGCGATGATGACGCCGCTGCTCGGCAACCTCGGCCTGGACAGCGAAATGGGCCGCGTCCTCACCGTCATGGCCATCGGCGCCGGGTCGATGACCGTGTCGCACGCCAACGACAGCTTCTTCTGGGTGGTTTCCCAGTTCAGCCGGATGAAAGTCAGCACCGCCTACCGCGCCGTCACCATGGCTACGCTGGTACAGGGTGTTACCGGCATCGTCACTGTCTGGCTGCTCAGCCTGATCCTGCTCTGACCCCCGCGTTATCCTTCGAACCGTAATAACCGGGCCACCTGCGGGTGGTGGCCCGGCCGCGAGGTACCCCATGAAAATCGTCATCGCTCCCGATTCGTTCAAGGAAAGCCTCAGCGCCGACGCCGTCGCTGCGGCCATCGCCAGAGGTTGGCTGCAGGTCTATGCGGACGCCGAGATCGTCACCAAACCGATGGCCGACGGTGGCGAAGGCACGGTGGACGCCCTGCTGGCCGCCACCGGTGGCGAGCGCCGCGAGTCGCTCGTGCGTGGCCCGCTCGGCGAGGCGGTGAGCGCGCACTGGGGCTGGCTCGAGGACGACACCGCGGTGATCGAGATGGCGTCGGCCAGTGGCCTGCATCTGCTGGCGCCGGCTCAACGCGATGCGCGGATCACCTCGAGTTTTGGCACCGGGGAACTGATTCGCGCAGCGCTCGACGCGGGTGCCAGGCGGATCATCCTCGGCCTGGGCGGCAGCGCCACCAACGATGGCGGCAGCGGCTTGCTGCGCGCCCTGGGTGTGCGTTTCCTCGATGCCGAAGGGCACGACCTGGAGGAGGGCGGCGCCGCCCTGGCCAGGCTCGACCGGATTTATCTCGACGGTCTGGACGCACGCCTTGCGCAGGTGCAGGTGGAAGTCGCCGCCGATGTCGACAACCCGCTGTGCGGGCCGCGGGGCGCCTCGGCGGTGTTCGGTCCGCAAAAGGGCGCCACGGCGCAGCACGTTCAGGAACTGGACGCCGCCCTGCGGCGCTTTGGCGCGGTGGCCGCGCGGGCGCTGGGCGAGGATCACGCCGAGTCTCCCGGTGTCGGTGCGGCGGGTGGCCTGGGTTTCGCGGCGCGGGCGTTCCTGGCGGCGCGTTTTCGTCCGGGGGTCGAGGTCGTCGCCGAACTCAGCGGCCTGGCCGAGGCCATGCAGGGCGCCGATCTGGTGATCACCGGCGAGGGTCGGCTGGATGCGCAGAGCCTGCACGGCAAGACCCCCATGGGCGTGGCAAGGGTCGCGAAGGCGGCGGGCGTGCCGGTGGTGGCGATAGCCGGCAGTCTCGGTGACGGCTATCAGAAACTCTACGAGGTGGGCATCGATGCCGCGTTCAGCCTGGTGCCGGGGCCGATGCCGCTGGAGCAGGCTATGGCCGAGGCGGCGGTGCAGTTGCGCGCGCGCGCGGCGGACGTCGCCCGACTCTGGCGACTGGCTCAGTCGCGACGGTAGTCGTCGGCGGCCCGCTGCAGCCACTGCGGCAGGTCGCGGCGCTTGATCCCTTCGCCGCGTGCCTGTTGCAGGCGTTGCAGCATGTAGTCGCGCTTGTCCTTGTCGTCTCCGCCGAGGGACAGCGCCAGGTCGCGATCGGTCCAGCGGCGGATGCGCACATAGAGCCACCAGTGGAAGTAAAGGCCGGCCAGCGTAACCACCGCGATGATGAAGTAATCCATGACGTCGTCTCGGGTAAAAGCCGGCCAGACTAGCGGATGAGGCCCACCTGGCAAAGGTCGTCAGTGTCGCGGCGGCCACCGCCCGCGCTGTCGCGCAAAACCGAAAAAACGTAGAATCGTGGGCACTCGCCGTGACATGTGGAGCGGCGAGCGGTCTACAAGACCATGTCCTTTTGGAGATTTGTCATGTTCAAGCCTGCCCTGATCGCTTCGTTCACCGCCATGAGCCTGGCTCTGGGCGGTTGTACTTCCAGCCTGACTGGCGACACCTATTCCCGCGACGAAGCGCGCGTCGTGCAGACCGTGCGCATGGGCAGCATCGAAGCCCTGCGTCCGGTGAAGATCGAAGGCACCAAGACCCCGATCGGCGCGGGTGCCGGCGCGGTCGTCGGTGGTGTCGCCGGTAGCGGCGTCGGTGGTGGTCGCGGCAGCCTGGTCGCGGCGGTGATCGGTGCGGTGGCGGGCGGCCTGCTCGGCTCCGCGGCGGAAGAGGGACTCACCAAGACCCAGGGCGTCGAGATCACCGTGCGTGAAGACGACGGCAGCATGCGTGCCTACGTCCAGGAGGTCGAGCCGAACCAGGTGTTCCGCGTTGGCCAGCGCGTGCGCATCCTCACCGTGGACGGTACCAGCCGCGTCAGCCCCTGATTTTCCCTCCTCATTCGCCGCCCGCCCAGGCCTCGCCTGCCGGCCGGGCGGTGTTTTCCTCGCTCCGTTCTCCTCTTTCCCTTCCCTCGGCGAATTCGCCGGAATCAAATCGAGCTTATGCAGCCTAACCTCGGCGCGTATCGGCTTTTCGCGGGGCCGGCGGTGGCGCGTTCAGTTTTAGTAATACTTATATCCATGACGCTGGATCGATAGTTACGGATAATCGAAGGCCACCCGCGCGACTGGAACAAAGGACCCGCTCATGGTGCTAGCGCTGATCATCGCCTTGCCGTTCATTGGCGTACTGCTGAGTGCGTTCGTGGGCCGCAGTGGGCGTCCGGTCAGTGCCCTCGGCGCCGCCGTCGCTCCCTTCGTCGCGCTGGCCTTGCTGCTGGCGCAGTACCCTGCTGTGTTCGCCGGCGAGCACCTCGTCTACCGGCTGGAATGGATGCCGGCGCTGGGCCTGGACCTCAGCCTGCGCCTCGACGGCCTGGGCTTTCTCTTCGCGCTGCTGATCCTCGGCATCGGCCTGCTGGTGATCCTCTACGCCCGCTACTACCTGGCGAGAAGCGAGCCCATGGGGCGTTTCTTCGCCTTTCTGTTGCTGTTCATGGGTGCCATGCTCGGCGTCGTACTGGCCGACAACCTCCTGCTGATGCTGCTGTTCTGGGAGCTGACCAGCCTTTCGTCGTTCCTTCTGATCGGCTTCTGGAGCGGCTCCGGCGAGGCGCGTAAAGGTGCCCGCATGGCGCTGACGGTGACCGGTTTCGGCGGCCTGGCGCTGCTCGCCGGCATTCTGCTGATCGGGCAGATCGTCGGCAGCTTCGAGCTGCCCAATGTGCTCGCGGCGGGTGACCGGATTCGCGCCCACGCACTCTATCCCGTGGCGTTGATCCTGGTGCTGCTCGGCGCGTTCACCAAGTCAGCGCAGTTCCCGTTCCATTTCTGGCTGCCGCAGGCGATGGCTGCGCCGACGCCCGTCTCCGCGTACCTGCACTCGGCGACCATGGTCAAGGCCGGCGTGTTCCTGCTTGCGCGTCTGTATCCGGCGCTGTCGGGGACCGACTGGTGGTTCTACCTGGTCGGCCTGACCGGCATGGCGACGCTGTTGTTCGGTTCGGTGATGGCGCTGTTCCAGCACGACCTCAAGGGCCTGCTGGCCTATTCGACGATCAGCCACCTTGGCCTGATCACCCTGCTGTTCGGGCTCGACAGCGACCTGTCCAACGTCGCGGCGATCTTCCACATCATCAACCACGCCACCTTCAAGGCGTCGCTGTTCATGGCCGCGGGAATCATCGACCACGAGACCGGCAGTCGCGACCTGCGCCGCCTGGCCGGCCTCTGGAGGTTCATGCCGCACACCGCCGTGCTGGCAATGGTGGCCTGCCTGGCGATGGCCGGGGTGCCACTGCTCAACGGCTTCCTCAGCAAGGAAATGTTCTTCAGTCAGACCCTCGGGCAGAACCTGCTGGGCGGTTTCAACTGGGTGATTCCCATCGCGGCGACGCTGGCCGGGGTGTTCTCGGTGGCCTATTCGCTGCGCTTCATCCACGACGTGTTCTTCAACGGCGCGCCGCGCGACCTGCCGATCTACCCGCCGCACGAGCCACCGCGCTTCATGAAGATTCCGGTGGAGGTGCTGGTGCTGCTGTGCCTGCTGGTGGGCATGCTGCCCGGCTACACCGTGGCGCCCCTGCTGGCCGCGGCGGCCGCCTCCAGCCTCGGCGGCGAACTGCCCGGGTACAGCCTGGCAATCTGGCACGGCTTCAACCTGCCGCTGGCGATGAGCGTCGTCGCGCTGGCGGGCGGAGTGGCGGTCTACGTCTTCCGGCGACCCTTGTACCGCTGGTACGACGGGCTGCCGGCGATCGATTCGAAAGCCGTGTTCGAGGGGCTGGTACAGGCCGGTGTGAGGACGGCCCGACGCCTCGCGGAGTGGCTGGAGAACGGCTCGCTGCAGCGCTACCTGGCACTGATGCTGGGTAGTGCGTTGCTCTGCGTGGCGGTCGCGCTGGGGCCGCTGCATGCGCTGGAAGGCGGCGAGCGCCTGTCGCCACTGGACCCGATCAGCGTGCTTGGCCTGGGCATCCTGATGCTCAGCGGGCTGCTCACCGTCGGCTTCCATCGCCGCCGGCTGCCAGCGCTGATGATCCTCAGCGTCGCCGGCCTGCTGGTGACCCTGACCTTTGCCCGCTACTCGGCGCCGGACCTGGCCCTGACCCAGCTCAGCGTCGAGCTGGTGACGCTGATCCTGCTGGTACTGGCGCTGTTCTTCATGCCCGATCGCACGCCGGCGGAATCCAGCAGCCTGCGCGCCTTCCGCGACCTGATCCTGGCCAGCGGCGCCGGCATTCTCGTGGCGCTGCTGGCGTTCGCGGTGATGACCCGCCCCTACGACGGCATCGCCTCGTTCTTCCTGGAGAACGCGTTGACCGGCGGGGGCGGCAGCAACGTGGTCAACGTGATCCTGGTGGACTTCCGCGGCTTCGACACGATGGGCGAAATCTGCGTGCTGGCGATCGCCGCGGTGGGCGTCTACGGCCTGCTGCGCGGCCTGCACCTGCCGCATCCGCTGCACGATCGCAACGGCCGGCGCTGGTCGACCGACAGCCACCCGATGATCCTCGACAGCCTGTCGCGGGTGATGCTGCCGCTGGCGCTGCTGGTCTCGGCGTACATCTTCCTGCGCGGCCACAACCAGCCGGGGGGCGGTTTCATCGCCGGGCTGATCACTGCGGTCGCACTGATCCTGCAGTACATCGCCCACGGCGTCGGCTGGACCCAGCAGCGGCTGCCGTGGAGCCTGCATGCGCTGGCCGGCAGCGGAATCCTCATCGCCGGCCTCTGCGGCGTCGGCAGCTGGGCGTTCGGTCACGAATTCCTCACCAGCGCGTTCGGCCACTTCGAAATCCCGTTGATCGGCGAGGTGGAGTTGGCCAGCGCGCTGTTCTTCGACCTCGGCGTGTACCTCACGGTGCTCGGCGCCACCCTGCTGATCCTGTCCAACATCGGCCACGTCAGCCAGGACGAAAGCAGCCAGGAGGTGCTCTGATGGAAGCCCTGTTCGCCGTCACCCTTGGCGTGCTCACCGCCTGCGGCGTCTACCTGTTGCTGCGCGCGCGGGTGTTCCCGGTGGTGATGGGCCTGACCCTGATTTCCTACGCGGTGAACCTCTTCCTGTTCGGCATGGGCCGCTTGAAGAGCGGCATTCCGGCGGTGCTCGGCAAGACCGGCGAGTACGCCGACCCGGTGCCCCAGGCCCTGGTGCTGACCGCCATCGTCATCGGTTTCGCCATGACCGCTTTCGTCGTGGTGCTGTCGCTGCGCGCGCTCGGCGAGGTGAAGTCCGATCACGTGGATGGCGAGGAGCCGCGCGAATGAAGCATGCGCTGATCCTGCCGATCCTCCTGCCCATGTTCGTCGGCGCGCTGTTGCTGGCCGCCGCGCGGATGCCGCTGGGCCTGCGCCGCGGCGTGTCGCTGGGCGCCACCTGGCTGCTGCTGCCGCTGAGCATCCTGTTGCTGGCGCAGGCCAGCGACGGCCAGCTGCGCCTGTATGCGCTGGGCGGCTGGCAGCCGCCGTTCGGCATCGTCCTGCTGCTCGACCGGCTGAGCGCGCTGATGCTGGTGGTAACTGCGGTGCTGGCCGGCTTCGTCGCGCTCTACGCCTGCCGCGGCGACGACGAGCGGGGCAGCGACTTCCACGCGCTGCTGCAGTTCCAGCTGATGGGCATCAACGGCGCCTTCCTGACCGGCGATCTGTTCAACCTGTTCGTCTTCTTCGAGATCCTGCTGATCGCCTCCTACTGCCTGTTGCTGCACGGCGGCGGCGCGCAGCGGGTGCGGGCGGGCATGCATTACGTGCTGCTCAACCTGCTCGGCTCATCGTTCTTCCTGCTCGGTGTCGGCACCCTCTACGGTCTCACAGGCACCCTGAACATGGCCGACCTGGCGCTGCGCATCGGCCAGGCCGGTGCCAGCGAAACCCCGTTGCTGGCCGCGGCCGGCTTCCTCCTGCTGGTGGTGTTCGCCCTGAAGGCGGCGGTCCTGCCGCTGTACTTCTGGCTGCCGCGTGCCTATGCCAGCGCCACCGCGCCGGTGGCGGCGCTGTTCGCGATCATGACCAAGGTCGGGCTCTACGCGATCCTGCGGGTGTTCACCCTGCTTTATGGGAGCGAGGCCGGCGAACTGGCCAACCTGGCGCGCGACTGGTTGTGGCCGCTGGCGCTGCTCACTGTGATCGGTGGGGCACTCGGTGCGCTGGGTGCGCGCACGCTGCAGATGCTGCTGGGTTACCTGATGATCCTCTCGGTCGGCACCTTGCTGGCCGGCATCGCGCTGGGCTCGCCGGCGTCCATCGCCGCGCTGCTGTACTACCTGATTCACAGCACCTGGATTTCCGCCGGGCTGTTCCTGCTCGCCGACCTCATCGCCCGCCAGCGTGGCGAGCAGGCCGGCGCGCTGACGGCCGGGCCGGCGCTGCAGCAGCCGTTGCTGCTCGGCGGGTTGTTCTTCGTCGGCGCCATCGCCATCGCCGGGCTGCCGCCGTTCTCCGGGTTCATCGGCAAATTGCTGCTGTTGCGCGCGGCGCCGATGGGTTACCCGGCGCTGATGCTGTGGACGGTGCTGCTGACGGGAGGGCTCTGCGCGCTGGTGGCGCTGAGCCGGGCCGGCAGTACGCTGTTCTGGCGCGCAAGCGGGCAGCCGTCGGCGATGGTCGAGCACGACCCGCTGCGCCTGATCGCCAGCAGCGGGCTGCTGCTCGGCGCGCCGCTGTTGGTGCTGGCTGGCGGGCCGCTGCAGGCTTATTTGCAGGCGACGGCGGAACAGCTGCTGGACCTGGCGCCCTACATGCGGATCGTCGGAGGTGGCGCATGAAGCGGTTGTTACCGCAGCCGGGCCTGAGCCTGCTGCTGATCGTCATGTGGCTGTTGCTGACCAACAGCCTGGATCTTGGCCAGCTCCTCCTGGGCGGCCTGCTTGGCGTCGCCATCCCGCTGCTCTGCCGGCCTTTCCTGCTCGAGATGCCACACCTGCGCAAACCGGCGAAGCTGGTGGGTTTCACCCTGCTGGTGTTCTACGACATCGTCATCGCCAACCTGCATGTGGCGCGGCTGGTGCTCGGCCGGCGCGAGCGGTTGCGCCCGGCCTTCGTCGAGGTGCCCATCGAGATTCGCGACGAGTTCGTCCTCGCGGTGCTCTCCAGCGTGCTGTCGCTGACGCCGGGCACCGTGTCCGCCGGCCTCAGTCCCGATCACACCCGGCTGTTGCTGCATGTGCTCGATCTCGAGGATGCCGACGACCTGGTGGCGCAGGTGAAGAGCCGCTACGAAGCCCCGTTGCTGGAGATATTCGAATGTTCGCCTACGTGATTCCGCTGTGCCTGGCGATGCAAGCGCTCGCCGTGGTGCTCAACCTGCTGCGCCTGATCGAGGGCCCGGACATGCCGGATCGCGTGCTGGCGCTGGATACACTGTCGATCAACGCGCTGGCGCTGATCGTCCTGCTCGGCATCTGGCTGCGCAGCGGCACCTTCTTCGAGGTCGCGCTGCTCATCGCGGTGATGGGTTTCGTCACCACCGTGGCGCTGGGCAAGCACCTGCTGCATGGCGACATCATCGATTGACGGGGCGGACGAGGTCCCTATGACCTTGCGGGAGACGACATGAACATCTGGATCGAAATCGCGGTATCGGCGCTGTTGCTGCTCGGCTGCAGCTTCGCCCTGATCGGCGCCATCGGCCTGTACCGGCTGCCGGACTTCTTCACCCGCCTGCACGGGCCGACCAAGGCGACGACGCTGGGCGTGGGTAGCCTGATCATCGCCTCGATGCTGTTCTTCGCCGGCAGCGAGCACCGGCTCAGCCTGCAAGAGCTGTTGCTGGCGATCTTCCTGTTCATCACCGCGCCGGTCAGCGCGCACATGCTGGCGCGGGCGGCGCTGCAGCAGAAGGTCAGGCTGGTCGAGCGCACCCGCGGCCAGCCCGGGGAAGACTGACAGGCGCACAGTTTTGCTGGCTCGCTGTGCCTGTGCCCGCCAAACCGCCGCCGTTAGACTGACGGCCTTTTTTCACGGGAGCAGGTTATGGCGGGGCAGGGAAAGGGAGTGGCGGTGGGTTGCCTGATTCTGGCGACCGCGCTCTGGGCCAGTGCCTTCATCGGCCTGAAGATCGCCTTCGCCGAGCTGCCGCCGCTGTGGGTGATCTTCGGCCGCATGGCGCTCGGCAGCCTGGTGTTCCTGCTCGCCTGGCGCTGGCGCGGCAAGATGCGCTACCAGACCGGCGACTGGAAGTATCTGCTCGGCCTGGCCGTCTGCGAGCCGTGCCTGTACTTCATCTTCGAGTCCATCGCCCTGCAGCACACCAGCGCGGCCCAGGCCGGGATGGTCACCGCGCTGCTGCCGTTGCTGGTGGCGATCGGTGCGTTTTTCTTCCTGCGCGAGAAGATCAGCCGCAGCATGTGGGCGGGCTTCTTCGTCGCCATGCTCGGCGCGGTTTGGCTGAGCCTGGCCGGCGAGTCCGACGAGCACGCCAGCGCGCCCCTGCTGGGCAACGTCTTCGAGTTCCTCGCCATGCTCAGCGCCGCCGGCTACACGCTGCTGGTCAAGCACCTGGCCGAGCGTTACTCGCCGTTCCTGCTCACCGCGCTGCAGGCGTTCATTGGCGCGCTGTTCTTCCTGCCGCTGGCGGCCTGGCACGAGCCCTGGCCAAGCCACTTCAGCGCCACCGGACTGGCCGCGGTGGCTTACCTCGGAATCGTCGTCACGGTCGGTGCCTACGGTCTGTTCAATTTCGGCGTCAGCCGGCTGCCGGCAGCGCAGGCCTCGGGCTTCACCAACCTGATCCCGGTGTTCACGCTGATCTTCGCCGTGCTGCTGCTCGGCGAGCGGCTCAATGCGATCCAGATTGTCGCGGTGGTGTTGGTGTTCGCCGGTGTCGCCCTCAGCCAGTGGCGCAACACGCCGCCGACGCCGAGCGGCATCCTCGACTGAGCCCTGCGGCAGGAGACCACCATGAACCCACGCCTCGAAAACGCCACATCCGCCGACGCGGAACGGCTGCTGGCGTTTCTCTTCGAGCACGCGCGAAACCCCTGGAACTACCTGCCCGAGCGGCCGCTGCGCGAGCACTTCGCCGGGCTGGCGGAGGGCAAGGTGGAAGCGCTGATGGCGTGGGTCGACGGCGAGCTGGCCGGCTTCGTGAGCTTCCAGACCTCGCGCTACTTCGCCCGCTACCAGCCCGCTGAGTCGCGCGACCGCCCTCACGGCTACATCAGCGAAGCCGCCGTGCATCCGGGATTTGCGGGGAAAGGCCTGGGTTCGCTGTTGCTGGGCGCAGCGCTGCGCCGGCTGGAGAGCCAGGGCGTCGATGCGGTGTACATCGATCGCCACGAGGAGAACGCCGCCTCGGCGGGAATGATGCGCAAGGCCGGTTTCGTCGAGGTGGACACCTACGCCGATCCCGACCGCCGCCCCGAGGGTTCGGGGCGGACGACCGTCTGCGTGTATCGGTTGGCGTAGCGCGGGCGATCAGGCCCCGGTCCACTCCAGCAGCACGTCCAGCATGCGGTTGGAGAACGCCCACTCGTTGTCGTACCAGGCCATCACCTTGACCATGTCGCCCTGCACGCGGGTGTGGTTGAGGTCGACCACGCAGGACACCGGGTAACCGTTGAAGTCGTGCGACACCAGCGGCAGCTCGTTGCATTCCATCACGCCGGGCGGCAGCGCCGCAGCGCCGGCCTGCAGGGCGGCATTGACGGCGGCGACGTCGGTCGGCCGTTCGGCGGTGAAGGTCAGGTCGACCAGCGACACGTTCGGCGTCGGTACGCGCACCGACATGCCGTCGAGGCGCCCGGCCAGCTCCGGCAGCACCAGGCCGATGGCCTTGGCCGCGCCGGTGCTGGTGGGAATCATCGACAGCGCGGCGGCACGCGAGCGGTAGAGGTCCTTGTGCTCCTTGTCGAGCAGGTTCTGGTCGTTGGTGTAGCTGTGGATGGTGGTCATCAGGCCCTGGCGGATGCCCACTGCGTCGTGCAGCACCTTGGCCAGCGGCGCCAGGCAATTGGTGGTGCATGAGGCGTTGGAAACGATGGTCTGCTCGCCGAGCTTGTCGTGGTTGACGCCGTAGACCACGGTCAGGTCGGCGCTGTCCATCGGATGCGAGAGCAGCACGCGCTTGGCGCCGGCGGTGAAGTGCTGGGCCGCCAGTTCGCGGGTCTTCATCTTGCCGGTGCATTCGAGCACCACATCGACGCCCAGGCCGGTCCACGGCAGCTCGGCCGGTGAGCGCACGCTGAGTAGCTGGATGTCCTGGCCCTGGATTCGCATCTTGTCGCCGTCTAGCCCGACCTCGCCGTGGAAGCGGCCGAAGGTGGAGTCGAAACGGGTCAGGTGGGCGAGGGTGTTGTAGTCGCCGAGATCGTTGATCGCCTCCAGCCGAATGCGGTCCTGCAGACCGCGTTCATAGAGCGAGCGAACCAGGGCGCGGCCGATACGGCCGTAACCATTGATGGCAATGCGCAACATGAGCTATGTCCTTTTCGGGTAAGTGGCTGACACCTGCTTAGGCCCTTCGAGACTACTCGTGTTCGGCAGAGAATGGCGCCGCTGAGCGGCCGGCGCATTGCGAAAATGTCGCGCGATGTGAACGCGCCCGGTGCCGGTACGCCGCAGCCGGCAGCCGTCGCGGGCTGCAGCGTTACTGCGTGCGGGCGCCGCCGAAGTAGGCGCAGCCGCGCTGGACCTGCCCGTCCACGCGCAATTCGGCGGAGAGGCTCTGCACCGCGCCGGTCTTCGCATCCACGCAGCGTTGCGGGGCGATCCACAGTTCGAGGCGCTGACCGTTGGCCTCGCTGGTCAGGTTGAGGCGGCCCTCGGGAAGCTGCTCCTCCAGATACGGCAGCGCCTGTGCCGGCTGGCCGCTGCGTTCGAGCATCAGCCCGCGCTCGCCGACCTCGACGCTCCAGTCCGGCTGCTGGCCGCCGGCGTGCAGCAGCAGGCGCGGGTAGTTGGGGTTTTCGCAGCCGTGCGCGTCGTTCTGCAGGCGATAGCGCTGCTCGACTTTGAACTCGCCGTCTGTACCGTCGACCCGTGACGCACCGTAGAACCCGCTCAGATCGGCGAACAGCGGCCCACTGCCGCCGCCGAGCAGCTCGCGGGCGTCCTCCAGCAGGCCGATGCCGGCGGCGTCCGTTACGGCGAAGTGGCGCTGTTCCTGGCACGGGCGCAGCAGCATCTGGCCATCGACCAGGTTGAGTTCGCCCTGCAGGCGCACCGGCGGCTTCGGCGCGCCATCGTTGGCGGGGTTGTAGACGCAGCCGGCGAACAGCGGCAGCAGGGCGTAGATCCAGTAGCGGGCGGGCATGCGGGTCTCCTCGAAGTGCCGCCACGTTACTCAGCCGGACCGGCCCGCACAAGCGCCTGCTGGCGAGCTCCGGCGAGAATAAAAACCAATGATTGGGCGCTGGGAGCTTCCGCCGGGCGCGGGTTCGCCTCTATGCTTGGCGCATTCGGCCACGTTGAACCTGGGGCCGCCTGCTGCGGTCACCCTATCGTGTCGATTCGCTTCAAACTCACTCTGCTGGTGATGGCGGTTCTCGCCCCCACGCTGATCGCCTCGCTTCTCGCCATCGGCTATGTCTATCAGGATCAGCGCGCTCGCGTTGCTCAGAGCATGCGCGAGACCACCCGCGCGCTGGCGCTGGCGGTGGACCGCGACATCGCCCAGCGCAATGCGATCATCCGTACCCTGAGCAGCGTTCCCTCGCTGTCGCTCGCCGACCTGGAACGCTTTTACACCACCGCCCGCGACGTCGCCGACTCGTGGGAAAACTCGATCATCCTCGTCGATACCCAGGGCCAGCAGTTGCTCAACACGCGCATGCCGTTCGGCGCCGAGCTGCCGCACACGCCCTTCCTCGCCGCTCCGCTGGACGATCCGGCGGCGGAATTCGATGTCACCAACCTTTACATGGCGCCGATCGGCAAGCAGTACAGCTTTTCGGTCCGCCGCCCGATCTACATCGACGGCACCCTTCGCTATTTCCTCTCCATGGGCTCGTTCGCCAGCCAGATCAACGATGTGCTGTTGGACCAGAACCTGCCCAAGGGCTGGCTCGGTACAGTGGTGGATGGCAGCGGCCGGATAGTGGCGCGCAACATCTCCCCGGAGAAGTTCATCGGCAAGCACACCACCGGGCCGATCGCCGAGGCGCTGGGGGGCAGCGAGGAGGGGTTCAGGGAAACCGTGTCGCTGGACGGCATCCCTCTGCTGTCCTTCTACGCCCGCTCGCCGGAATCCGGCTGGTCGGTGATCATCGGCCTGCCCATCAGCGAGGTACGCCAGAGCGCGGTGCGGGCGATGACCGTCGTCGGCGTCTTCGCCCTGTTGCTGATCGGCGTCGCCACGCTGCTGGCGTTCTGGGTCGGCCGGCGGATCACCCGGCCGCTGCGCATGCTCGACGCCACCGCCCAGGCCATGGGCCGCGGCGAGGCGGTGCATCCGGCGTCCACCGGGATGTCCGAAATCGACCGCACGGCGGTGGTGCTGGCCCAGGCCAGCGAACGCATCCAGAACGCCAGCGCGGAAATGAGCGCGCGGGTTGCGGCGGCGGTGGAGCAGGTCGAACGATCGCAGAAGGCCATGCAGCAGACGCAGAAGCTCGAGGCCCTCGGCCGTCTCACCGGCGGCATCGCCCATGACTTCAACAACCTGCTGCAGACCCTGACCATCGGCCTGCAACTGGCCGACATGGCCTCCACCGACCCACGGGCGAAGAAGGCCATCGAGGCCTGCAACAAGTCGGTGGTGCGCGGCACCAAGCTGACCCGCCAGTTGATGGCGTTCGGTCGGCACAAGGTCGAAGAGACCCGGCACGTCGACCTGCGCCTACTGATCACCGAGATGGGCGACCTGCTCGACGGCGCGCTGCCGAGCCGCATCGGCCTGACGCTCGAGCTGCCCGAGCGCCCCTGGCCGGTGTTCATCGACCCGCTGCAGTGCGAGCTGGCGGTGCTCAACCTGGTCTTCAACGCCCGCGATGCGATGCCACGCGGCGGCAAGGTCACGCTTTCCCTGGCGCAGCGCGCGGTCGTTGAGGGCGAGATCGAGGGTCTCGCCGCCGGCGCCTATGCCGAGCTGTGCATCGTCGACAGCGGCGAGGGCATGAGCGAGGAGGTGATGTCCAAGGCCTTCGAGCCGTTCTTCACCACCAAGAATGTCGGCGAAGGCACCGGGCTCGGCCTGGCGCAGGTGTACGGCTTCGCCAGCCAGGCGCACGGCACGGTGCTGCTGCAGAGCGCGCCGGGTGAAGGCACGCGGGTCCGAGTGTTGTTGCCATTGAGCCAGGAGGAGGGCGGCGTGCCCCTAGAGGCGAGCGCCGGCCCCCGGCCCGACGTGCATTCGGCCCGCGTGCTGCTGGTCGACGACGACCCGCTGGTGCGCGACGTGGTCGCTCCCGCGTTGCGCGAGCTGGGGTTCAGGGTCGAGGTGGTCGGCAATGCCGACGAGGCCCTGCAGCGCTACCGCGAGCGGCGCGGCGGAGCGGGCAAGCCGCGTTTCGACATCGTCTTCTCCGACATCGTCATGCCCGGCACGCTGGACGGCATCGGCCTGGCGCAGGCCCTGCGCGAACAGGAGCCGAACCTGCCGATCGTCCTCGCCACCGGCTACACCGAGCGTGCGCCGAGCGACTACGGCTTCACCGTGCTGTCGAAACCCTACGACGTGCAGACGCTGGTCGAGGCGTTACGCGCGGAACTGGCCAGGACGGCGCGCTGATCCGCTCTCAGGGCAATGCCTTCTCGGCGAACGAGCGGACTTCCAACCCCAGCTGCGCGCGAAAGCTCTCCATGTCGAACATCGTGCAGATTTCCTCGATCTGGCCCATGCGGTCGAAGCGCCAGAAGGCCATCGCGGAAATCGCCAGGACCTTGTCGCTCGGCGGATAACCGAGCGCCGGTTTGGCGATGCAGCCGATCAGCGTGCTCCAGGTGGCCACCTGGTCGCCCTCCGCGACGCAGTCCTCGATGATCACTTCAAGGTCCGGCATGGCGTCGCGAATCTGCTCCACCATGGCGATGAAGCCTTCGCCGTTCAGCGCGTGTCCGACGAAGGAGCTCTTGTAGAGGAAATTCGGACTGTGCAGGTGGCCAATCAGGTGCAGATGGCCCTTGTTCCAGCTCAGTTCGATGTGCCGGCGAACCACCCGTTTCATTTCTTCCCGCTGCATGGCGCACTCCCTGGCGCAATTGTCGCGGGCATTTTAAACCGAGGAAGCTGTGCTACAGCCACCCGGCCAATTGCAGCGCCTTGTAGCCGGCGAACAGCGCGAGAACGGCGAAGCAGGCGGCGGCGAGGCGATGGATCAGAGTCAGCGGCAGGCGATCGGCGGCGAAGTTGCCGGCCAGCACCACCGGCACATTGGCCACCAGCATGCCCATCGTGGTGCCGAGCACCACCAGCAGGAAGTGTGGGTACTGCGCGGCCAGCATCACCGTGGCGATCTGCGTCTTGTCGCCCATCTCGGCGAGGAAGAAGGCGATCAGCGTCGTCAGGAACGGTCCGTAGCGCTTGAGCTTGGAGTCTTCGTCGTCGTCCAGCTTGTCGGGGATCAGCGTCCACACCGCGACTGCAGCGAAGGACAGCGCGAGGATGCTGTGCAGCACTGCCGGGGAGAAGAACCCGGCGACCAGGTTGCCGACGTAGCCGGCGACGAAGTGGTTGGCCAGGGTGGCCGCCACCATGCCCCAGATGATCGGCCAGGGGCGGCGGAAACGTGCGGCGAGCAGCAAGGCGAGCAATTGCGTCTTGTCGCCGATTTCCGCCAGCGCAACGATCAGGGTGGGGACCAACAGGGATTCCAGCAAAGCAGCTTCCTGAGGGGCGGGTCGACAAATTCACCATGACACGCACCGCCTTCCCGCCCCGGGTAAGGTGTACGTGTCATAGGTCTTGTCGAACCTGGAAACGCAGCCGGGCGGCTGGATTCCGGGTCGCACGCACCATGGTCTGTGGACCAAGCATGTTGATGCGTGCCGGGCGAGCAGCGGCTCGCGGGAGACTACTCCCCTAGGACGGGGCGCATTGTGCCCAAGCGTTGCCGTCCGGGCAAGCGCCGCAGGTGCCTGTTTCGATGTACCGCAGGAAGCCTCTGCGCACGACGCCCCGCGCGGCGCACGCGAGGCTAGCCGCGGTTGGCCTGGTACACGCGAAATCCGTCGCCTTCGGCCAGCGTGCGGCAGGCGCCCAGGTGCTGCTCGATCAGCGGCGCATAGCGCAGGAAGCTGTTCGCCACGAGGCGCATCTGACCCTTGCCGAGCAGGTGGCTGGCCGCCTCGCGCAGCAGGGTTTCGGTGGCCTGGTAGTCGGTGTGCACGCCCTGGTGGAAGGGCGGATTGCTGATGATCGCCGCCAGTTCGCGGGGCGCGCAGCGAATGCCGTCGCCTGCGATCACTTCGGCGTCCAGCCCGTTCGCCGCCAGCGTGAGCCGGCTGCTGGCGACGGCGAAGGCATCGACGTCCAGCAGCGTCACCGCGCTGTCCGGATAGCGCCGTTTCAGCGTGGCGCCGATCACCCCGGCACCGCAGCCGAAATCCAGCAGCGGACCGCTCGGCAGGCCGTCCAGGTGCTGCAGCAGCAGGGCGCTGCCGCGATCCAGGCGACCGTGGCTGAACACGCCCGGCAGGCTGACCACCTGCAGCGGTCCCTCCGCCAGCGGCAGGCTGAAGGTCTGCGCCAGGGCATTCAGGTCCGGCGCAGGCGGCGGGGTTTCCACGCTGACTTGCCACAGCTGGCAGTGACGGGCGCTGTCCAGCTTGCGCGGGTTGCCGTAGGCGGCCAGTTGCTGCTTGCCGGCACGTTCGATGCCGCCGCGCTTCTCGCCGACGAGATAGAGCGCGGCGCCTGGCAGTCGGGCTGCCAGTGCCTGCAGCAGGTAGTCGGCGAGTTCACGGGATTTCGGCAGGAACAGCACCGCGCTGTCGAAGTCCGTCGCCGGCACTTCGACGCCGAAGTGGCTGCGCCCGGCAAACCGAGCCTCGAGTGCCGACTGGTCGCCGGCATGCCAGCTCCAGCCGCGGGCAGCCGGCAGCGAGCCGAGCAGATCGTCGGCCGGAAGACCGGCTAGCAGCACGCGCCCGCCGAACAGCCCGTCCTGGCGCAGCAGTACTTCACTTCGCGGATCCATGCGTCCCCCAGGGAAAAAGCGGCTAGCTTAGCCGACCACGCGCATGGTGGCGCCCTTGAAGAATGCTTCGGCGTTCTCCGCCAACTGGCCGACGATGCGTTGGCGGGCTTCGCGGCTGCCCCAGGCGCTGTGCGGGGTGACGATCAGCCGGGGAATGTCCGCGTCGAGCAGCGGGTTACCGTTCTTCGGCGGTTCCACGGTGAGCACGTCGGTGGCGGCGCCGCCGAGATGGCCGCTGCGCAGCGCGGCGGCGAGGGCCGGCTCGTTGACCAGGCCGCCGCGCCCGGTGTTGACGAGGAAGGCACCCGGTTTCATCAGGGCGATCTGTTCGGCGCCGATCAGGTCGCGGGTCTGCTCGGTCAGCGGGCAATGCAGGGTCAGCGCATCGATCTGCGGCAGCAGTTCATCCAGCGGCAGGCGACCCTCGCGCAGCGGGCGCCCGGGCAACTGGCCGATCAGCACGCGCATGCCGAAGGCTTCGGCGAGGCGGGCGACGGCGCTGCCGAGTTCGCCATGGCCGAGCAGGCCGAGGGTTTTGCCCGCCAGTTCGACGATCGGGAAATCCAGCAGGCAGAACTGCTCCGACTGCTGCCAGCGCCCGGCGCGTACGGCGGCCTGGTAATCCTGCAGACGGGTCGCCAGGGCGAGCAGCAGCAACAGCGTGTGCTGCGCCACCGACGGCGTGCCGTAACCCTGGCAGTTGCACACGGTGACGCCATGCGCGCGGGCGGCGGCGAGGTCGACGTTGTTGGTTCCGGTGGCGGCCACCAGCACCAGCTTCAGGTCGGGGCAGGCGGCGAAGGTAGCGGCATCCAGCGGCACCTTGTTGCTGATCGCCACGCTGTGGCCCTGCAGGCGCTCGATCACCTGCGCGGGCGTGGTTTTCTCGTGCAGGGTCAGCCCGGCGAAAACCTGACGCAGCGGTGCGAGGTCGAGGTCGCCCAGGTCGAGGGAGGTGTGGTCGAGGAACACGGCGCTGCTGTTTTGCATCAGCTTGTACCTTGGTTTTGGCGTGTGATGGACAAAGACGCCCAGCCTACCAGAGCTGAAAACCCGAATGGCTGTTGCCGCGCACGCGGATGTACCAGTAACGGCCGGGCGGCTGGCTGAGCGATGCCAGGCGCCGCTTTTTCGTCCTCGCCGGGAGCCGGAAATCATTCTTTTGACTGATTTGTCCGGCGCATCGCCACCCTAGAGTGCACGGCATAACAACAAAATTCGCGAACAGGTGCCTCATGTTGCAGACCCGTATCATCCCTCCTGCGCAGAACGCGCACGCCTATCCCTTGCTGATCAAGAGCCTGCTGCTGTCCGGCATCCGCTACGAGAAGACTCGCGAGATCGTCTATCGCGACACACTGCGCTACAGCTATGCCACCTTCAACGAGCGCGTCGCGCGGCTGGCCAACGTGCTCAGCGCGGCGGGTGTGAAGGCAGGCGACACCGTCGCGGTGATGGACTGGGACAGTCATCGCTATCTCGAGTGCATGTTCGCCATCCCGATGATCGGGGCGGTGCTGCACACCATCAACATTCGCCTGTCCGCCGAGCAGATCCTGTACACCATGAACCACGCCGAGGACCGCTTCGTACTGGTCAACGCCGAGTTCGTGCCGCTCTACCAAAGCATCGCCGCGCAGCTGACGACAGTGCAGCGCACCCTGCTGCTCACTGATGGCGACGAGCAGGAGGCCGAGCTGCCCGGGCTGATCGGCGAGTACGAAGGGCTGCTCGCGCAGGCCGCGCCGCATTACGACTTCCCCGATTTCGACGAGAACTCGGTAGCCACGACCTTCTACACCACCGGCACCACGGGCAATCCCAAGGGGGTCTATTTCAGTCACCGGCAACTGGTGCTGCACACCCTCGCGCTGGGCACCACCGTCGGCGCGCTGGACAGTATTCGCCTGATGGGCACGGACGACGTCTATATGCCGATTACGCCGATGTTCCACGTGCATGCGTGGGGTTTGCCCTACGTGGCGACCATGCTCGGGGTGAAGCAGGTCTATCCGGGGCGCTACGACCCGGAACTGCTGGTCGAGTTGTGGAAGCGCGAGAAGGTGACCTTCTCCCACTGCGTGCCGACCATCCTGCAGATGGTGCTCAACGCCCGGGCGGCGAAGGGCGTGGATTTCGCCGGGTGGAAGATCATCATCGGCGGCAGCGCGCTAACCCGGGCGCTCTACGACAGTGCTCAGGCGCGAGGCATCCAGCTCACCGCGGCCTACGGCATGTCCGAGACCTGCCCGCTGATCTCCTGCGCCCACCTCAACGAAGAGCTGCGCGCTGGCAACGAGGATGAGCGCATCACCTACCGGATCAAGGCCGGTGTCCCGGTGCCCCTGGTCGAGGCCGCATTGGTCGATGGCGACGGGCTTTTCCTTCCTGCCGATGGCGAATCCCAGGGCGAACTGGTGCTGCGCGCACCCTGGCTGACGCAGGGCTACTTCAACGAAGCCGAGAAGAGCGAAGCGTTGTGGGAAGGCGGCTGGATGCACACCGGCGACGTGGCGACCGTGGACGGCATGGGCGTGATCGACATCCGCGACCGCATAAAGGACGTGATCAAGACCGGTGGCGAATGGATTTCTTCCCTGACCCTCGAGGATCTGATCAGCCGTGATCCGGCGGTACGCGAAGTGGCAGTGGTCGGCGTGCCCGATCCGCAGTGGGGCGAGCGCCCGTTCGCGCTGATCGTCGTTCGCGAAGGGTGCGCGTTCGACGCACGGACGCTGAAGGACCACCTCAAACCTTTCGTAGAGCAGGGACACATCAACAAGTGGGCGATTCCCTCACAGATCGGCCTTGTTACCGATATTCCCAAGACCAGTGTGGGAAAGCTGGACAAGAAGCGTATCCGCTTGGACATCGCTACCTGGCAGGCGGCCGGAAGCGAGTTTTTATCGACCTTGTAGGCTGCATGTAGCCGCGGGTAGCAACGTGACCGATCAGTCAAACAAGCGTTTGGCTTGGTAATTGCTCTTCGACATCACCCCGGCTCGAGGAACCCTTTGAAAACGGGCGGGACGGGGACGTGGAGGGACCTGCAAATCACACTTTCGAGGGATCAAGCAGTACTACCCGCTGGCTATAGTCACTCCGCACCATCCATAACAAAAACACAATGGAGTAGCGTCGATGCAAAAGATCAAACAGACCTGGCGTCTGGCCAAGCTGCCTCTGGCCGTGAGCCTCGCTTCCACAATCGCCGCTCCTGCATTCGGCGTTTCGTTCAACATCGGTGAAATCGAAGGCCAGTTCGATTCGTCCCTCTCGGTGGGCGCCAGCTGGTCCACGGCCAAACCCGACGCCGACCTGATCGGTGTCAACAATGGGGGTCGCGGCCTGTCGCAAACCTCCGACGACAGCCACCTGAACTTCAAGCGCGGCGAGACCTTCTCGAAGATCTTCAAGGGTATCCACGACCTCGAACTCAAGTACGGCGATACCGGCGTGTTCGTGCGCGGCAAGTACTGGTACGACTTCGAGTTGAAGGACGAGAACCGCGAATTCAAGAACATCAGCGACTCCAACCGTAAGGAAGGCGCGAAGTCCTCCGGCGGTCAGATCCTCGACGCCTTCATCTACCACAACTACAACATCGCCGAACTGCCGGGCTCCGTTCGCCTCGGCAAGCAGGTGGTCAGTTGGGGTGAGAGCACCTTCATCCAGAATGGCATCAACTCGATCAACCCCATCGACGTTTCCGCGTTCCGTCGGCCGGGTGCGGAGGTCAAGGAAGGCCTTATTCCGGTCAACATGTTCTACGTCTCGCAGAGCCTGACCGATAACCTGTCGATGGAAGCGTTCTACCAACTGGAGTGGGATCAGACCGTCGTCGACAACTGCGGCACTTTCTTCTCCCAGCCCGATGTGGTCGCCGATGGGTGCGATACCAATCTTGCCTTGCTTCGCAATCAGGAAGATCTGGCTGCAAGCCTGGGCGCGCTGTCACCTGCTGTACTGGCTGTTCTGGGCAACAATGGCGTGGACTTCGGTTCTTCGCAGGAGGGTGTTCTCGTTCGTCGCGGCCCGGATGATGACGCCCGTGACAGCGGTCAGTGGGGTACGGCATTCCGCTACTTTTCTGTACCGCTCGATACCGAATTCGGCGCCTATTTCATGAACTATCATAGCCGCGCGCCGATTTTCAGCGGCAATGCGGCTGGGCTAAGTACTTTGGCGCTGCTCAGTCCGGGCAACCCCGGCGGTCTGGGCGCGCAATTGGGCGGAGCTGGTGTCCCGGTAGGCGCCATTCCTGGGGTGGCTACGTCCATCGCTCCGCTGATCGTCGCGGGTAATTCCAGCTACTTCATGGAGTATCCGGAGGATATTCGCCTCTATGGTCTGAGCTTCTCCACCACGCTGCCTACTGGCACCGCGTGGAGCGGCGAAATCAGCTATCGCCCCAATGCCCCCGTGCAGATCAATACAACGGACATTCTCTACGGCGGCCTGACCATCGTCGACCCTACCGTTTCCCTGGTCCAGGCGACGCCAGGCGGTACGACGCACGGCTACAACCGCAAGGAAATAACCCAGTTGCAGACGACCTTCACTCACTTCTTCGATCAAGTGATGGGTGCAGAGCGGCTGACGTTGGTAGGTGAGATTGGCCTTACGCACGTAGGCGGTCTGGAAAGCACGTCTGACGTCCGCTACGGACGTGATCCTATCTACGGTCCGGGCGAGCTGCCCAATGGCCGATGCGAATCTCTGAACGCCGGTACGCTGGCAGGTGGCTCGCAGAAAAACGCGAGTAAATACTGCAACGACGACGGTTTTACTACTTCCAACTCCTGGGGCTACCGCGCTCGCGCCGTCTGGGACTACAACGATGTCTTCGCGGGTGTGAACCTGCGCCCCAATGTGGCCTGGTCGCATGACGTCAAGGGCTATTCCCCGGGCCCTGGCGGCAACTTCGAGGAAGGCCGCAAGGCTGTCAGCCTTGGGGTCGATGCCGAATACCAGAACACCTACACCGCCAGCCTGGCTTACACCAACTTCTTCGGTGGCGACTACAACACCCAGACCGACCGCGACTTCGTTTCGCTCAGCGTTGGCATGAACTTCTAAGCGACAGAATAAGAAGAGGATGTACATAACAATGAAAACGACTAGAAATCTCCTGCAAACCGGCGTTCTGGCGTTGTCGCTGCTGGCTACCAGCGTGATGGCGGCGGTCTCCGCCGACCAGGCGGCGAAGCTGGATACCACCCTGACACCAGTGGGCGCCGAGCGCGCCGGCAACGCCGACGGATCGATCCCGGCCTGGACCGGTGGCCTGCCGACCAACGCCGGTACCGTGGACGCCAAAGGCTTCCTCGCCGATCCGTACGCCAACGAGAAGCCGCTGTTCACCATCACCGCGCAGAACGTCGAGCAGTACAAGGCCAAGCTCAGCCCCGGCCAGTTGGCGATGTTCAAGCGCTACCCCGATACCTTCAAGATGCCGGTCTACCCGACCCACCGCAGCGCGACCCTGCCCGAGAAGGTGCTGGCCGCGACCAAGGCGAATGCCACCAAGACCAACCTGGTGCAGGGCGGCAACGGCCTGGAGAACTTCCAGACCGCCAACCCCTTCCCGATTCCGCAGAACGGTCTGGAAGTCATCTGGAACCACATCACCCGCTATCGCGGCGGCAGCGTGCGCCGTCTGGTGACCCAGGCCACGCCGCAGCCGAACGGCTCCTACTCGCTGGTCTACTTCCAGGACGAGTTCGTCTTCCGCGACCAGCTCAAGGATTACGATCCGAGCAAGCCGAGCAACGTGCTGTTCTATTTCAAGCAGCGGGTGACCGCGCCGTCGCGCCTGGCCGGCAACGTGCTGCTGGTGCACGAAACTCTCGACCAGGTGAAGGAGCCGCGTCTGGCCTGGCTGTACAACGCCGGCCAGCGCCGCGTGCGTCGCGCGCCGCAGGTGTCCTACGACGGTCCGGGCACCGCCGCTGATGGCCTGCGTACCTCCGATAACCTCGACATGTTCAACGGTGCGCCGGACCGCTATGACTGGAAACTGGTCGGCAAGCAGGAGCTGTACATTCCGTACAACAGCTACAAGCTGGACTCGCCCGAGTTGAAATACGCCGACATCATCAAGGCTGGCCACATCAACCAGGACCTGACCCGCTACGAGCTGCACCGCGTATGGCACGTGACCGCGACCCTGAAATCAGGCGAGCGCCACATCTATGCCAAGCGTGACTTCTTCATCGACGAAGATACCTGGCAAGCCGCGGTGATCGACCACTACGACGGTCGCGACAGCCTGTGGCGTGTCGCCGAGGCGCACTCGCAGTACTACTACAACGTGCAGGTGCCCTGGTACACCCTGGAAACCCTGTACGACCTGCAGTCCGGCCGCTACCTGGCGCTGGGCATGAAGAACGAAGAGAAGCAGTCCTACGACTTCAGCTACTCGGCGTCGGAAAGCGACTTCACCCCGGCGGCCCTGCGCCAGGCGGGCGTTCGCTAGGCGCGGGCGTGAACGATGAAGCCGGCCCCTGGGCCGGCTTTTTCTTTTGCGTGATTTATCCGGCCGCTTCAAATGCCCGGTCCAAGGGGCTAGTCTGCATGCACAATTATTCGAGATAGCGCTTCGCCCGCGATGACTGTCCTTCAAACGCCCATTCTGCCCGGCACCGACTCCTGCGCTCCGACCGACGGCCGTTTCTTTCGTCCGCCGTTGCCGGCCGGCTACGTGCCGCGCCCGCGGCTTTGCCAGCGCCTGGCCGAAGGTCTGGGGGGCCGCCTGCTGCTGGTCAGCGCGCCGGCCGGGTTCGGCAAGAGTTCGCTGGCGATCGAGTTCTGCCAGGAGTTGCCGCGCGAATGGCGCAGCCTGTGGCTGGCGCTGAGTCGCCGCGACAGTGATCCAGGCCGTTTCCTCGAACGGATGATCGAAGGGCTGCGACAGTTCTTTCCCGCGCTCGGCGACGAGGCCCTGACCCTGCTGAAGACGCGCCAGCGGCACCAGCCGTTCGCCTTCGAGCAATGCCTCGACGGTCTGCTCGACGAACTGGCCGAGCGTCTCGATCCGGCGCGACCGGTGTTGCTGGCGCTGGACGACTATCACCTGGCGAAGGGTGCGGTGCTCGATCGCTGCCTGCAGTTCCTGCTCAATCATCAGCCCGCGGGGCTGCTGCTGCTGGTCACCAGCCGCCAGCGTCCCGACTGGCACCTGGCGCGCCTGCGCCTGTCGCGCCAGTTGCTCGAGCTGAACGAACAGGACCTGCGCCTGACCGCCGAGGAAACCGCCGCGCTGCTGGGCAGCCAGGGCGCGCGTATCGACGGTGTCGTGCTGGAAAACCTGTTGCAGCGCAGCGAGGGCTGGGTCGCCGGGCTGCGTCTGTGGCTGCTCGCCAGCCAGGACGCCAGCGGGCCAAGGGACCTCGGCCAGGGGCCGCACGGTGCCGACAGCCTGATCCGCGATTACTTGCTGGAAGAGGTGATCGAGCGCCAGCCGGCGGAGGTGCAGGCGTTCCTCTACGAGACGGCCTGCCTGGACCGCTTCTGCGCCGAGCTGTGCGATGCGGTGCGCGAAAGCCATGATAGCGCAGCGATCCTCCAGCACCTGCAGGCGCACCAGGTGTTCCTCGTGCCGCTGGACGAAAACGGCCACTGGTTCCGCTACCACCACCTGTTCTCCGACCTGCTGCGGGTGCAGCAGGCGACCACTCATGTGCCGCAGACCGGCTTGCACCTGCGCGCCTGCCGCTGGTTCAACGCCCAGGGCATGCTCGACGAAGCGGTGGAGCAGGCGCTACGCGCCGGCCAGCCGGACGTTGCGGCGAACCTGGTGCAGAACCTTTCCGAGGAGCGGCTGCTCGCCGAGCAGAACGTCGCCATGCTGCTGCGCTGGAAGATGGACCTGCCGGACAGCCTGCTGGTGAGTACCTCGCGGCTGATCCTGCTGTATGGCTGGGCGCTGGCGCTGGCCTGCCAGCTGGACGCGGCGGAAGAGCTGGCCGACAACCTGTCGCGCTTCCTGCCCGCGCCGGATGCGCCCAGCCAGCGTGGGCTGCTGGCTCAATGGCAGGCGCTCAAAGGCGTGATCGCGCGCGGCCGGGGCGACATCGCGCTGGCCGAGCGCTATTGCAGCGAGGCGGTCGGCGGGCTACCGCAGCAACGGTACGGGCAGCGCCTGATGTGCCTGTCGACGCTGGCCAACATCGCCGTGGTCAAGGGCGACCTGTGGCGCGCGCGCGGGCTCAATCGCGAGGCGCTGGAAATCGCCCAGCGTGTGGGCAACCCGCTGTTCGAGGCACTGGCGCATTACGACCGTGCGCGCATCCTGCAGGCGCGGGGGGAAGTGGTGCGCGCGCTGGATGAAGTGCGCCAGGGCCTGCAACGTCTGCACGGGCTGCCCGCGCAACGGCTGTACGCGGTGCGCGCGCGGCTGACGATCTACGAGGGTCACCTGCTCTCGCTGGGCCTGCAGCCGCAACAGGCGCGCACGCGGCTGGTGGGCGGCATCGGCGAGGCGCGCGCCTGCCGCGACGTCAGCGTGCTGATCGGCTATTGCGTACTGGCCACCCTGGAGGGGCGCAACGGCAACCTGCCGGAGGCCTTCGTCCAGTTGGCCGAGGCCGAGCGGCTGATGCACATCTGGGACATTCCGCCGGTGTACTACCTGGCGATGATCACCCTGGTGAAGTGCGAGCTCTGGCTGGCCCAGGGGCAACTGGAGCTGGCGCAATCCTGGCTCGAGCGCCTGGCGGAAACCTACGGCGGCGAGCAGCCGGCGGCGGCCCCCGAGTGTCATCCGCAGTTGCCGCTGTTCATCGAGCTGCAATGCGCGGCGCTGGAGCGTCACCAGGGCCAGATGCAGGCCGCCGAACGCCGCCTGCGCGCGCTGTGCACCCGGGCGCAGACCGAGGGCGGGCAACTGGTGGCGGTGATCGCCCAGGTGCAGCTGACCCTGCTGATGCTCGCCGGCGGCCGTGAGGGCGAAGCACGCCAGCAGTTCGGCGAAAGCCTGGCCGGCGCGGCGGGCGGCGCCTTACTGCCCTTCAACGAGCTGTTCGTGCAGCGGCCGGAATGGCTTCGCGAACGGCTCCGCGAGCGGCCGGGCTGCCCGATTCGCGGGGCGATTTCAGCGGCCATTCCGGCGCCCAGCGAAGCCGTGGCCGGCGTGGCGACGGCGCTCGCCGACGCGCTCAGCTCGCGCGAGCTGGCGGTGCTCCAGCTGATCGCCCAGGGCTGCTCCAATCAGGAGATCAGCGACCAGCTGTTCATCTCGCTGCACACCGTGAAGACCCACGCCCGCCACATCAACGCCAAGCTCGGCGTCGAGCGGCGTACCCAGGCCGTGGCCCAGGCGAAGACGCTCGGCCTGCTGAGCTGATCCGCGCGCGTCGGTTTTCGTAACGCCCCTTCATGCTTGCCCGGCGGCGACCTGCCGAACCAAAGTTGGGCACGTTCGCGCGGTGCCGCGTGCTGTGATGGAGCCTGCCAAGAGGGAACTGCCATGCCTGCGTCCGCCTACTCACTACTGCCTCCGGTAGCCTCCGGTTTGTCCCGCCTGGGTTTCGGCGCCTTGTCGCTGGAGCGTCTTAAAGCCCGTTATGCCAGCGCGGAAAGCGGCTCGAGGTTCGTCGCGCTGGACGGCTTCGAGGTGCATTACCGCGACGAAGGCAGCCGCGACAAGCCGGTCCTGGTGCTGATCCATGGCGTGGTGTCCTCGTTGCATACCTGGGACGGCTGGGTCGCCGAGCTCGCTCCGCACTACCGCCTGGTCCGCTTCGACCTGCCCGGCTTCGGCCTCACCGGGGCGCCCCGCGACGGTGGCTATTCCGCGGAGCGACTGGTGCGCGTGCTCGGCCTGCTGCTGGACCACCTGGGCATCCGCCGCGCGCATATCGCCGGCAATTCGCTCGGCGGTCACGTCGCCTGGAACTTCGCCCTGCAGGCGCCGCAACGGGTGGACAAGCTGCTGCTGATCGACAGCGCCGGCTACCCGATGAGGAAGGTCCCGTGGATGATTGCCTCCGCCGCGCTGCCCGGCGCCCACCTGACGATTCCGCTGTGGATGCCGCGCGCGCTGATCGCACAGGGCATCAAGGAAGTCTACGGCGACCCCGAGCGCATCGCGCCCGGTGTGGTCGATCGTTATTACGACCTGACCCGGCGCCCCGGCAACCGGCGTGCGATGGTGGAGATCTTCCGCCTGCTGCTGCGGGTCAACCGCGATGAGCTGCACGACACGCCGGCGCGGGTGGCGAGGATCGAGGCGCCAACGCTGCTGATGTGGGGCGAAAGCGATCGCTGGATTTCGCCGCGCCACGTCGACCTCTGGCGCCGCGACCTGCCGGGGTTGCAGGTGATCACCTACGAAGGCGTCGGGCACATTCCCATGGAGGAAGTGCCCGAGCGCAGTGCGATGGACGCACTGCGCTTCCTGCGCGGATGAGGGCCGGGAGATCAGGCGGCGTGAGGTTGCGGATCGAATTCTTCCTGGACCCGCTGCAGCAGTTCGAGGTTGTCGTGCTGCCAGGGGTGGAAGCCGCTATCGAAGAAGTCCCGGTAGGTGCGCAGCAGCGGCCTGAACACGCCGTTCCTGCCCCACATCCACCGCAGGCCGTCGCGCCATACCTGCCAGTTCCACAGCAGGCCGTCGCGCCTGAGCATGTGCACCAGGCCGCGGGTGGTGTCGAGCAGGAAGAACAGCGTGGCCAGCCGCATCGCCCGGCGCAGCAGCCGGCGGCTGCCGCAGACCTGCTGGTAGACGTCGAACGCCACTGCCTTGTGCTCGGTTTCCTCCAGCGCGTGCCAGCGCCACAGCCGTGCCATGTTCGCCTCGGCGCCGCGCAGGCACTCGGGTTCGCGCAGCACCTGGTCCGCCATGATCGCGGTGATGTGCTCCAGGGCCGCGGTGGCTGCCAGTTGGCGCTGCGGCGAAAGGCGTTTCTGCGCGTAGCGAATGCGCCCGCGGGCACGCCGTTCGATCGGCTCGATGGCGTAGCCCAGGTCGCGCAGGCGCTGGCTGTACTGCAGGTGTTCGCGGCTGTGATGACCTTCCTGGCCGATGAAGCCGCGAATCTGTTCCTTCAGTGTCGGATCGGTGATCTGGTCGCGAAACTGCCTCACCGAGTCGATGAAGAAACGTTCGCCATCGGGAAACAGCACGGACATGGCGTCGAACAGGTGACTCTTGAACGCGTCGCCACTGTGCCAGTGGCGCGGCAACGGGTCGGGCAGGTCGAAGTCGAGGTGCCGCGGGCGAATCTGCAGTCCTTCCGGCGTGCTGCTGGCCATGATCGGTACTCCTGGAACGGGATGGGCCTTCACTATCGCCAGGCGCGCGCGTGGCGCACAGGTCGCTACCTGCCAATCGAGCGGTCATATCCGGCCAGGGCGCGCCCATGACGCTGCGCCGCGCCCTCGACGCGGGCAGCGACCAGTTGCCCCTGGCCTACGCCGAAGCGCTGCTGGATCTCGCGGCCGAACGGGGTGTGGCGCGCGAGCGCCTGCTGACGGCCGCCGGGCTGCGTGCCGAAGCGCTCGCCAGCGTCAGCGGGAGGCTGGGCTTCGCCGATTTCTACCGCCTGGCCAGCACCGCGTTGCAGCTCTGCGACGAGCCGGCGCTGGGGCTGCTGTTCGGGCAGCGGCTGAACCTGTCCAGCCACGGCATCCTCGGCTATGCGGTGCTGGCCAGCGCCGACCTGGGCACGGCGATCCAGTTCGCCCTGCGCTATTACCGGGTGCTGGGTCTGGCCTTCGACCTGGAGGTGCGCGAGGAGGGCGACTACCTGGTGCTGAGTGCCATCGAGGGCGTGCCGCTGGCGGGTCTGGCGCGATTCGCCGCGGAAAGTCTGCTGAGCAGTCTGTACCGCATCGCCTGTTTCCTGCTGGGAGAGCCGCCGCAGGGTGTCCAGGTCGGGTTCGCCCACGCCGCGCCGGACTACGCCGCACGCTATGCCCCGGCGTTCGGCGGCGCCGACGTGGCGTTCGCCCAGGCCGAGCATTGCCTGAGGCTGCCGCTGCACTACCTACAACGGCCGATGGCGCTGGCCAACCCGGCGGCGCTGCGCATGTGCCAGGAGCAATGCGAGGCGCTGCTGGCGACGCTGGATCTGGGCGAGGGGCTGCTGACCCGCCTGCGGCGCCTGCTGCTGGCGCGCCCCGGCGAATTTCCCGATCTGGAAAGCGCCGCGAAGGCCCTGCACATCAGCGGACGCAGCCTGCGCCGTCATCTCGCGGCCAGCGGAACGCGCTACCAGGCGGTGCTCGACGACGTGCGCAGGCGTCTCGCGCTGCAATACCTGACCACCACGCAATTGCCGTTGCAGGAGATCGCCGGCCTACTGGGGTTCAGCGACCCGTCCAACTTTCGCCGCGCCTTCCGCAACTGGACCGGACGCACGCCGGGCAGCTACCGCTCGCCGCGCTGAGTCAGCCTTCGATGCGCGTCAGCGCGCGCTCGATCTCCTCGGCCTCGGTCGGGCGCACCAGCCGTGCGACTTCCTCGCCGTCCTGCAGGAACACCAGCGTCGGCCACAGCTTGACCTTGAACGAGCGACCCAGGCGCCGGCCCTGGCCATCCTCGATCTTCAGGTGGCGCACGCCGGGGTGCGCGGTGAAGGCGTCGGCGAGCAGAGGCTGGGCAGCGCGGCAGTGACCGCACCAGCCGGTGCCGAATTCGATCAGCGTCGCTCCGTGAAGGGCGTCGACCTCCCGGCGCGTGGGCTCGACATTTGTATACTCGGTAGTCATGGGCATCGTGTTGCATCCTCCTCGGGATGTCCCCTGGGGGAATTTCCACTGGGGCCGGCTCTCTAACCGGCCTGGTTCTGTAAAGAAGGAGCAATCATGTTCGAAGTTCCCCGCCTGTTAATCGGTGCGACAGTTCTGGCCCTGATGGCCGGCTGCGCCTCGCCCAACCCCTACGACAACCAGGGTTCCGCGGGCGGCAGCAACCACACCGCCAAGTACGGCGGCCTCGGCGCGCTGGCCGGTGCGGTGGCGGGCGCCGCCATCGACCATAACCACCGCGGCAAGGGCGCGCTGATCGGTGCCGCAGTGGCCGGCGCGGCAGGCGCCGGCTACGGCTACTACGCTGATCGCCAGGAAGCCGAGCTGCGCCGCAGCATGGAAGGCACCGGGGTGGAAGTGCAGCGCCAGGGCGACGACATCAAGCTGATCATGCCGGGGGCGATCACCTTCGCCACCGATTCGGCCGAGATCGTCAGCGCCTTCTACGCGCCGTTGAACAACCTGGCGACCTCGTTCAAGCAGTACGAGCAGAACACCATCGAGATCGTCGGCCATACCGACAGCACCGGCTCGCATGCCTACAACATGAGCCTCTCGCAGCGCCGGGCGCAGAGCGTCGCCGACTACCTGACCGCCCAGGGCGTCTCTGCGGCCCGCCTGACCACGCGTGGCGTCGGGCCGGACCAGCCCGTGGCGAGCAATGCGACGGACAGCGGCCGCGCGCAGAACCGCCGTGTCGAAGTCAACCTGCGTCCCATAACCACGCAACCGTAATGGCCAATAGCCGCCCGTCGACCGCCCCGCGGGAACGGTCGACGAGAGCGTTGTGTCAGACAATAGCGGCTATCCTCAGAAGTGCGGTCAGCGCGACCGCCGATAACTAAAGTGCAGTTCGATAACAGGTGTGCCTTATGTGCCAACGATCCTGGTTCTCCGTTCACGCCCTTTGCCCAAATCGACTGCCGACTGGTAAATCCTTGTCTTCAAAGGAGTGAAGAATGGCTTCGGCACACGCTAAGGTTCCTTTCGCAGCAGCCCAGACGCTGCTGGTGGTCGATGATCGCGAAGCCAACCTGATAGCCATGAAGGCACTGCTGCAGAACGGCGACTGGAATGTGCGTACTGCCATTTCCGGCGTCGAGGCGCTGCAATGCCTGCTGGAGGATGACGTCGGCCTGGTGCTGCTGGACGTTCAGATGCCGGAAATGGACGGCTTCGAGGTCGCCCGGCTGATGCGCGGCAACTCGCGCACGCGCTTCACCCCGATCATCTTCATCTCCGCGGTGGACCACACCTCCGAGTCGGTGATGCGCGGCTACGCCACCGGCGCCGTGGACTTCATCCACAAGCCTTTCAACCCCCAGGTGCTGCGCCACAAGGTCAGTTCGCTGCTGGACCACGAACGCAGCCGCCGCGACCTGCAACTGCTCACGCAACAGCTGGAAAGCGAGCGCGCCTTCAACGCTTCGGTGCTGGAGAACGCCGCCGAAGGCATCCTGGTGGTGAACGACGAAGGCATGATCGACTTCGCCAATTCCGCCATCGCGCAGATGCTGCATTGCCAGGTGAGCCAGCTGCAGGGCACGCGCCTGCTCGATCATATCGAGACCACCGCGCTGCAGGACGGCAACTGGAAGGAGTCGCAGATCTACGAGCACTGGCGTCGCGGCATGGTCTACCGGCTCCACGATGCCTTCCTGCGGATCGTCAACGACGGGCTGTTGCCGGTCGCCTTGTCCTGCTCGCCGCTGTCGCGCCAGCAGCGCTCGATGGTAGTGATCGTTCTCGACATGTCGGTGGTGCACAGCCTGCACGCGCAGCTCGAGTCCCAGGCGGTGACCGATGCGCTGACCGCGTTGCCCAACCGGCGTGGCTTCGACCAGGCGCTGGAAGCGGCCCTGGCTCGCAACGACCGCAACGGCAAGTACTTGGCGGTGCTCTACCTCGACCTCGACGGTTTCAAGCGCATCAACGACTCCCTCGGCCATGCGGCGGGCGATGAAGTGCTCAAGCGCGTCGCCGACCAGTTGCAGAAGTGCCTGCGCCCCTACGACATCCTCGCGCGCATGGGCGGCGACGAATTCACGGCCTTGCTCGATTCCCTCGATCACCCCGAGGACGCCGCGCGGGTCGCCGAGAAGCTGATCGAGGCCATCTCGATCCGCTACAAGGTCGACGGCATGGAGGTCACCCTGGGCGCCAGCATCGGCATCGCCTGCTTCCCGGACAGTGGGCGCAGCGTGGACGCCATATTGCGTGCAGCGGACATGGCGATGTACGAGGCCAAGCGCGCGGGGCGCCAGCAGTACCGCTTTTTCTCACCGGAAATGAACGGCCGCGCGCGTTCGCGGCTGATGCTCGAGGAAAGCCTGCGGGTGGCCATCGAGCAGAACGAGTTCGCCCTGGTCTACCAGCCGCAGATCTACCTCGATACGGGTCGCCTGCGCGGCTTCGAGGCGTTGCTGCGCTGGCAGCACCGGGTCGCCGGCAGCGTGTCTCCCGGCGTGTTCATCCCGCTGCTTGAGGAAACCCGGCTGATCAATCGCCTGGGTGGCTGGATCTTCCGCCAGGGTGTATCGCAATGCCGGACCTGGCCGAGCTTCAGCCAGGGACTGGTGGTCAGCCTCAACGTCAGCCCGGTGCAGTTCGGCATGCCGCAGCTGGTGGACGACCTTCGCCGAGTGATCGACCAGGAGGGGCTGAATCCGGCGCAGGTCGAGGTGGAGGTGACCGAAGGCGCGTTGATGGCCGATCTGGAGAACACCCGCGAACAGTTGCGCCAGCTGCGCCTGCTGGGCGTAAAGATCGCCATCGACGACTTCGGCACCGGCTACTCGTCGCTCGCCTACCTGCGCCATTTCGAACTGGATACGCTGAAGATCGACCGGCTCTTCATCTCCAACATGCTCGACTCGCCGAAGGACGCCGCGGTGGTCAGCACGATCATCAACCTGGGGCGCGAACTCGGCCTCGAGGTGATCGCCGAGGGCGTCGAGACCATCGCGCAACGCGACTGGCTGATCGACCACCAGTGTCACATCATGCAAGGCTTCCTGGTGTCGCCCGGCCTGCCGGTGGACACCGCCCGGGAGTTTCCACTGCAGATCGACTGGCGCGACCTGCCGCACAGCATCAGCAACTAGGTCGGATCAGCGTGTTGCCGGGGCGAACTGCTGGTGCAGGCGCCCCAGCTCTTCGTCCTTCTCTTCCCATAGCGCGTTGACCCACTGCTGGAACTCCAGGCGGTAGGCTGCGTCCTGGTCGTAGCTCCTGCCGATGAAGGCCGCGGGAATCTTCAGCTCCTGCAGGCGCACCACCACTTCGCCGATCTGCCCGCTGAGCAGCGTCCAGAAATCCGGAATGCCCTCGGGGTAGTGGATGGTCACGTTGACGATCGATTCCAGTTGCTCGCCCATGGCATCCAGTACGAAGGCGATGCCACCGGCCTTGGGCTTGAGCAGGTAGCGGAACGGCGATCCCTGCTCGTCGTGCTTGGCGCGGGTAAAGCGCGTGCCTTCGAGGAAGTTGAACACGCCGACCGGCGTATGGCGGAATTTCGCGCAAGTGCGCCGCGTGGTCTGCAGGTCCTTGCCCTTCTTCTCCGGATGCTTGGCCAGGTAGGCCTTGCTGTAGCGCTTCATGAACGGGAAATCCAGCGCCCACCAGCAGGCTCCGATCACCGGAACCCAGATCAGCTCCTGCTTGAGGAAGAACTTCATCGGGCGGATGCGCCGGTTCAGCAGGTGCTGCAGCACCAGGATGTCGACCCAGCTCTGGTGGTTGCTGGTGACCAGGTAGGAGTGCTGGTAATCCAGCCCGTCGAGGCCCTCCACGTTCCAGCGTGTGCGCCGCACCAGCGCCATCCAGCCCTTGTTGCAGCTGATCCACCCTTCGTGGATGAAGTTGACCGCCGGGGTCATCGCGCGGCGCAGCGCCTCGGAGGGCAACAGCAGCTTGATCAGCGTGAGGGTGAACAGCGGAACGCAGCAGATCAGCGTATTCAGGGCCAGCAGCAGCGCGGCGAGGATGCCGCGCACGAAGGAAGGAAGAAAATTGAGCATGGAACCGACACGTCTCGGCAGGGGGCGAAGGGCCCGCCGATCGGTCGCCGGCGGGCAGTTGGCGGTAAAGGGTAACGATTGCCGGGTGAACTGCAAGCCTGGCTTTCGGTGGGTGCGCCGGGCCTGCAGCGCCGTTCGCGGCGGCTGTCAGGCTTCCTGACTGGCCGCCTGGATCGCGGTAAGCGCGATGGTGAAGACGATGTCGTCCACCAGCGCCCCGCGCGAAAGGTCGTTCACCGGCTTGCGCAGGCCTTGCAGCATCGGCCCCACGCTGATCACCCCGGCGCTGCGTTGCACGGCCTTGTAGGTGGTGTTGCCGGTGTTCAGGTCGGGGAACACGAACACGGTGGCGCGACCGGCGACCTGGCTGTTCGGCGCCTTCTGCCGGCCGACGCTCTCGATGGCGGCGGCGTCGTACTGCAGCGGGCCGTCGACCAGCAGGTCGGGGCGGTTCTCGCGGGCGATGCGGGTCGCCTCGCGGACTTTCTCCACTTCCTCGCCACTGCCGGAGTCGCCGGTGGAATAGCTGATCATCGCCACCCGCGGCGAAATGCCGAAGGAAGCGGCCGAATCGGCGCTCTGGATGGCGATCTCGGCCAGCTCCGCGGCGCTCGGGTCGGGATTCACCGCGCAGTCGCCGTAGACCACTACCTGGTCGGGCAGCAGCATGAAGAACACCGAGGACACCAGCTTGTAGCCCGGCGCGGTCTTGATCAGCTGCAACGCGGGGCGAATCGTGCTGGCGGTGGTGTGCACGGCGCCGGAGACCAGCCCGTCGACTTCGTCCAGCGCCAGCATCATGGTCGCCAGCACCACGCTGTCTTCCAATTGCTGCTCGGCCATCGGCGCATTCAGGCCCTTGTTCTTGCGCAGTTCGACCATCGGTTCGACGTAGCGCCCGCGGATCAGGTCCGGGTCGAGAATCTCCAGCCCGGCCGGCAGCGTGATGCCGTGCGCCTGGGCGACGGCCTGGACTTCCTCGGGCTTGGCCAGCAGCACGCAGCGGGCGATGCCGCGCGCCTGGCAGATCGCCGCCGCCTGCACGGTGCGCGGCTCGGCGCCTTCGGGCAGGACGATGCGCTTGTTCGCCGCCAGCGCGCGCCGGACCAGTTGATAGCGGAACGCCGGTGGCGACAGGCGCAACTCGCGCGGATCGCCGCAGCGCTGCTTGAGGAACTCGTGCTCGATGTGCCCGGCGACGAACTCGGTGACCTTCTCCGCGCGCTCGCGATCATCCACCGGAATCTCGTTGTTCATGCGGTTGAGGTTGGTGGCGGTGTCGTAGGAGCCGGTGGACACCGTGAGCACCGGCAGGCCGCCATGCAGCGCGCTCTTGCACAGCTCCATGATCCGCGGGTCCGGCTGGAAATCGCTGCACAGCAACAGGCCGGCGAGCGGTACGCCGTTCATGCTGGCGAGGCTGGCGGCGAGGATGATGTCGTCGCGATCGCCGGGTGTGACCACCAGCACGCCCGGTTTGAGCAACTGCACGGTGTTCGGCACGGCACGCGCGCAGAGCACGATCTTGAGCATGCGCCGCTGCTCGTAATCGCCGGCGTTGAGCACCCGTGCGCCGAGCAGGTCGGCGATGTCGCGGGTGCGCGGCGCGTTCAGTTCGTCCTGCCAGGGGATGCAGCCGATCAGGCGGAAATCCTCGCTGCGCAACAGCTGGGCGTGTTCCTGCAGGCGCCGGGTGAAGCCCTCGATGCCGTCGTCGCTGCGGATCTTGTTGAGGATCACGCCGAGCACCTTCGGGTCCTTCGGTCCGCCGAACTGCTGGGCCTGGATCTCGATCCGGTCGGACATCTCGGTCAGCGTTTCATCCTCCGGCGCGGAAACCAGGATCACGTCGGCATCGAGGCTGCGC
This sequence comes from Pseudomonas sp. UBA3153, assembly GCF_002364635.1. Lineage (NCBI taxonomy): Bacteria > Pseudomonadati > Pseudomonadota > Gammaproteobacteria > Pseudomonadales > Pseudomonadaceae > Pseudomonas > Pseudomonas sp. UBA3153. The sequence goes on along the minus strand of NZ_DEYR01000014.1, from coordinate 11,635 downwards.
GCCAGGTGCGCGTTGACCCGCGTCGCGTAGCTGGCCTGGCGCGTCGGCACCATGCCTTCGACGATCACCACGTCCTTGTCCTGCGCGGCCTGCTGATAGAGGCTGACGATCTCCTCGAGCAGCTCGTCGAGGTGGCCGTCGCCGAGCATGTGCTCGACGTGCGCCTGGCCCAGCGGCTGCGGCGGCGTCAGGCCGTGGGTGCGGGCGATGAGCTCCGTGGAGCGCTCCGGGCCTTCGTCGCCCGGATGCGGCTGGGCGATCGGCTTGAAGAAGCCGACCTTGAGGCCGCCGCGCTCCAGCGCACGGACCAGCCCGAGGCTTATGGAGGTGAGGCCGACGCCAAAACCGGTCGGGGCGATGAAGAAGGTGTGCATGGCGGTACTCCTGAAACCGGGTGGAGCGTGCAGGCGAGGTTCGCCGGCAGCATCTTGATCAGCCGAGCGAAGCCAGTGTTTCCAGGGCGATCTGGCGTTCCTCGTTGGTCGGCACCACCAGCACCCGCGGGTGGCCAGCGGCTTCGATCGGGCCGGCGACGCCGCGCACGCAGCGTGCGTTTTGCGCGTCGTCGAGGGCCAGGCCGAGCAGCTTGAGGTGGGCGATGGTCTTGCTGCGCACCAGCGGCGAGTTCTCGCCGATCCCGCCGGTGAAAATCACGCCGTCGAGGCGTTCCAGCGCGCAACTCATGCTCGCCAGCGATTTGCCCAGGCGGTAGCAGAACACCTCGATGGCCAGCGCCGCGCCGGGGTGGCCCTGTTCGCGGGCCTGCTCCAGCGTGCGCATGTCGTTGGACATGCCGGACAGGCCGAGCAGGCCGCTGTCGTTGTTCAGCATGTGGTCGATCTTTTCCAGGTTCCAGCCCAGGTTGCGCGCCAGGTGGCTGTGCAGGTTGGGGTCGACGTCGCCGCTGCGGGTGCCCATCACCAGGCCTTCGAGCGGCGTCAGGCCCATGCTGGTGTCGCGGCTCTCGCCGTTGACGATGGCGCAGGTCGAGCTGCCGTTGCCCAGGTGCGCCACCAGCCAGCTGCTGGAGGCGTAGGGCAGGCCGGCCATCTGCGCGCCGCGATGGCTGACGTAATGGTGGCTGGTGCCGTGGAAGCCATAGCGGCGCACGCCGTGCTCGCGGTACAGCGCCTCCGGCAGGGCGTAGCGGTAGGCGTGCTCGGGCATGCTCTGGTGGAACGCGGTGTCGAACACGGCGACCTGCGGCAGGGTCGGGAACAGCTTCAGCGCCGCCTCGATTCCCTGCAGCGCGGCGGGATTGTGCAGCGGTGCCAGCGGCGCGATGCTGGCGATGGTGGCGATCACCTGGTCGTCCAGCCGGCGCGCACGGGTGAAGGATTCCCCGCCGTGCACCACGCGATGGCCGATGCCGTGCAGGTGTCCGCCAGCGGCGCCTTGCACCATCGGCAGGAGATAGGCGAGGGCGATGCGGTGGTCGGCATTCGGGATCGCCAGGCTGTCCTTGCCGCCATCACGCTGCCAGTGGAGCACGGCATCCGCGCTGCCGAGGCGTTCGGCCAGGCCACTGAGGGGGAAATGTTCCTGTGCTTCGTTGACCAGGGCGAACTTGATCGAGGAACTGCCGCAGTTGATGACCAGGATATTGCGTGCTGGCATTCAGGAATCCTTGCTCTGTTCGGTCTGTTGGATGCGGCACCAGCCGCAGGCAAACGGACGGCCTAGCTGAGCGAGGCGTCGTGCCGGGTCGAGCACCCATTCGCGCAACTGCCAGGGCGGTTGATGGCGCAGATGCTGGGTGTGACCGCAGGACAAGATTGCCACCCAGTGGCCGTCCTCGTCCTGACGGAAATCAAGCAGGTATGGGCGGTCCCGTCCGTCAGCGCCGGGTTCGCTTTCCCGCGGGGCGACGGTTAAACTCGTTCGTTCATCATACTTTTGCAAAGGTCCCGCCCCATGCTGATCGCCGCCAACAAGGCCGTCTCCATCGACTATACCCTGACAAACGACGCTGGCGAGGTGATCGACAGCTCCGCCGGTGGTGCGCCGCTCGCCTACCTGCAAGGCGCAGGCAACATCATAGTCGGTCTGGAAAAAGCCCTTGAAGGCAAGAAGATCGGTGACCAGGTCAAGGTCGCCATCGAACCCGAAGACGCCTATGGCGAGTACAGCGCCGAGCTGGTCACCACCCTGAGCCGCGCCATGTTCGAGGGCGTCGACGAGCTGGAAGTCGGCATGCAGTTCCACGCCTCCGGCCCGGACGGCGGCATGCAGATCGTCACCATCCGTGACCTCGACGGCGACGATGTCACCGTCGACGGCAACCATCCTCTGGCCGGCCAGCGCCTGAACTTCGATGTTACCGTGGTCGACGTTCGCGACGCCTCCGCCGAGGAGATTGCCCACGGCCACATCCATGGCGAAGGCGGTCATCATCACTGATCGGCATCGATCGAAAGGCGCCTCCGGGCGCCTTTTTATTCGGCGCGGAAAAAGGCGGCAAGGCGTCGTCAGGAGTTCGTCATGAGTGTCTTCCACGATCTGCAGCTGCTCGACCTCGAAGGTCGTCCGCTGCCTCTGGCGCCCTTCAAAGGCAAAGTCGTGCTGGTCGTCAACGTCGCCTCCAGGTGCGGGCTGACGCCGCAATACGCCGGCCTCGAGAAGCTCCATCGGCAGTACCGCGACCAGGGCTTCAGCGTGCTCGGCCTGCCCTGCAACCAGTTTGCCGGGCAGGAACCGGACAGCGAGAGCGAGATTCGCGCGTTCTGCAGCCTCAACTACGACGTCAGTTTCCCGCTGGGCGCCAAGCTCGAGGTGAACGGCCCGGGACGGCACCGTCTGTATGGCCTGCTGGCAGGCGAGGGCGCCGAGTTTCCCGGCGACATCACCTGGAACTTCGAGAAATTCCTCGTCGGCAAGGATGGCCGCGTGCTCGCGCGCTTCTCGCCGCGCACCACACCGGATGACCCGGCGCTGATCCAGGCCATCGAGAAAGCCCTGGCCTGACCCTCCCTCGCGCCGGCCGACGGCCGCCACTCGATGACCTCTGATCCCGCTTCATCATCTGCATCAATAGTGATGGGCGCGCGAGACGACCGGTCATATGCTCGTCGCTATGAGCACAAACCCGCGTTCCGACAAGCGTGAACTGATCCTCGCCAAAGGTGCGCAGGTGATGCTGCGTCGCGGCTACCACGGCACCGGCGTGCAGGAAATCGTCCAGGCGGCGAGCATCCCCAAGGGATCGTTCTACCACTACTTCGCGAGCAAGGAAGACTTCGCCCTGCAGGCGCTGGAGTACCTCTACCTACCGCGCCTGGAGCGCTACGCCCAGGCGCTGGCGAACCCGGCGCTGCCGCCGCGCGAGCGCATCCTCGGTTACTACCGCGAGTTGCTGGCGCATTTCGCCCGGCCGGAAAAACTCCAGTTCCACTGCTTCATCGGCAGCCTGAGTTTCGAGATGGCCGAGCTGTCGCCAGCCATCGGTAACCAGGTCGGCGCCATCCTGCAACGCTCGGCGCAGATTCTCCAGGGCTGCCTGGAGCAGGCGCGGGCCGCCGGAGAACTGCCGGCCGACGAGGATTGCGAGAACCTCGCCGCGTTCATCGCCAATGCCTGGCAGGGCGTGCTGACGCAGTTGAAGGTCGGCAGCCGCGGCGAGCCGATCCAGTCGTTCATCGTGCGCCTGGAGCGCCTGCTGCAGGCCTGATTTTTTAACCCAGAAAACGAGACGACCGGTCAGCTGGCCGGCCGAAGGAGAAACGCCCATGTCCGCCCCCTTGCACACCCTGTTCGAGCCCTTCCGCCTGGGCGCTCTCGAATTGCCCACCCGCGTGGTGATGGCGCCGATGACTCGCTCGTTCTCGCCGGGCGGAGTGCCCAATGCGAAGGTCGTCGAGTATTACCGCCGTCGTGCCGGCGCCGGCGTCGGCCTGATCGTCACCGAGGGCACCACCGTCGGGCACAAGGCCGCCAACGGCTATCCGCACGTGCCGCGCTTCTATGGCGAGGATGCCCTGGCCGGCTGGAAACAGGTGGTCGACGCGGTGCACGCCGAAGGCGGCAAGATCGTTCCGCAACTGTGGCACGTGGGCAACGTGCGCAAGCTCGGCACCGAACCGGACGCCAGCGTGCCGGGCTACGGCCCGTGCGAAAAACTCAAGGACGGCCAGGAAATCGTGCACGGCATGACCAAGGCCGACATCGACGAAGTGATCGCCGCTTTCGCCCAGGCCGCGCGCGACGCCAAGGCCATCGGCATGGATGGCGTGGAAATCCATGGCGCCCACGGCTATCTGGTCGACCAGTTCTTCTGGGAAGGCAGCAACCAGCGGACCGACGAGTACGGCGGCGACCTCGCGCAGCGCTCGCGTTTCGCCATCGAGCTGATCCAGGCGGTGCGCGCCGCGGTCGGCCCGGATTACCCGATCATCTTCCGTTTCTCGCAGTGGAAGCAGCAGGACTACAACGCCCGCCTGGTGCAGACGCCGGAGGAGCTGGGCGCGTTCCTCAAGCCCCTGTCCGAAACCGGCGTGGACATCTTTCACTGCTCTACGCGGCGTTTCTGGGAGCCTGAATTCGAGGGTTCGGATCTCAACCTCGCCGGCTGGACCCGCAAGCTGACCGGCAAGCCGACCATCACCGTCGGCAGCGTCGGCCTGGACGGCGAGTTCCTGCAGTTCATGGTCAACACCGACAAGGTCGCGCAGCCGGCCGGTATCGAAAGCCTGCTGGAGCGCCTGAACAATCAGGAGTTCGATCTGGTAGCCGTCGGCCGCGCGCTGCTGGTCGACCCGGACTGGGCGGTGAAGGTCCGCGAAGGCCGCCAGCAGGACATCCTGCCGTTCAGCCGCGACGCCCTTACCAGCCTGGTCTGATTCCTGCCCCCTCGCGCCGTCCCGCCGCTGAAGCGGGGCGGCCGCAACACGCCGCGGAACGCCCGCGTCTAGCGCCGGACCGGGTTGCCGATCTCGCCCTTGCCACCCTCACGTACCCAGAACAGCGTCGCGCCGGCCACGGCGGCGGGCATGATCAGCAGGTTGAGCAGCGGCACCAGCAGTGCGACGTAGACGATGCCGCCGAAGCCCAGGCTCTGCCAGCGCTTGGCGCGCAGCCAGGCGAGCATTTCGTCGAAGCCCAGCTTGTTGTTGTCCGCCGGGTAGTCGATGTATTGCACGGCCATCATCCAGATGCCGAACAGCACCCACAGCGGCGTCGCCACCAGGTTCAGCACCGGGATGAAGGACAGGATCAGCAGGCCCAGCGCGCGCGGCAGGAAGTAGCGCAGCTTGCGCAGTTCGCGGCCCAGGGTGCGTGGCAGCATGGCCACCAGCTCGCCCCAGTGGAACGGTGGAAAGTCGTCCTGACCGCGGACCACCACTTCGACCTTTTCCGCGAGGAAGCCGTTGAACGGCGCGGCGATGATGTTCGCCAGCAGGGTGAAGCTGAAGAAGATCATCACCAGCACGAGCGTCACGAACAGCGGCCAGAGCAGGTATTCGAGGAAGCCCAGCCAGCTCGGCAGGCTCGGCATCAGCGTCTCGACCCAGACGTTGAACTGGGTCAGGGCGAAGCCGACCAGGCCGGCGAACAGCAGCACGTTGATCGTCAGCGGCAGCAGCAGGAACAGCCGCAGGCCCGGGCTGAGCACCAGTCTCAAACCTTCGCGCAGGTACTGCGGGCCACTCAGGGCGGGTAGCGCCATGTCGTCTTCCTCAAGGGTAAGGCTGCCGAGCTTATCAGCGGCGCCGCCTGGCCGCTGCGGCGCAATTTCGACGATGCGTTACCGCGCGTCGGGCTGCGGCCGGTAGAGGAACACCTGGTTGCGCCGTTGCTTGGCCTGATACATGGCACTGTCGGCGGCCCTGATCAGTTCGTCCGGCTGGCGGGCGTGGTCCGGATAGAGCGCGATGCCGATGCTCGGCGTGACGAAGTCCACGCGCTGGCCGTTGAGTTCGAAGGCCGGTTCGAGCACCTGCAGCAGGCGTTCGGCGAGCGCCAGCGCGCTGCTCGCGTCCTCGCCACCGAGCAGCAGGGTGAACTCGTCGCCGCCCAGCCGGTAGAAGTGGTCGGGGTGGCGCAGCGCGCCGCGCAGGCGTTCGGCGATGGCCGTCAGCAGGGCGTCGCCGAGGTCATGGCCGAAACGGTCGTTGACTTCCTTGAAGCGGTCCAGGTCGATGAACAGCAACGCCAGCGGCGCCTCGTCCTGCTGCGCCTTTTCCAGCGCCGCGTGCAGGTGTTCGTCGAAGGCCTTGCGGTTGCCCAGGCCGGTCAGCGGGTCGCGGTAGGCCATGTCCAGCAGGCTGTTCTGGTAGGCCACCAGATCACTCACATCGCGCAGGATGCCGCGGATGCCGGCGTACTGGCCGTCGGCATCCTCGATGTTGGAGAAGCGCGTCTCGAAGTAGCGCAGGCTGCCGTCGCGGCGCTTGAACGGCGAGATCAGGCTGGCGCGCTCGCCCTTGCTCTGGAGCATCAGGGTGCGGGCGCGCTCGACCACCTCGGCATCGAGGATTTCCTCGATGGCATGGCCGACCAGCTGTTCGCGGCTGCAATCCAGCTGCCGCTCGAGGCTGCGGTTGACGGCGAGGATCTCGCCGCCCGGAGCGATCTCGAAATAGCCTTCCTGGATAGAGTCGAGAATCGCCTTGTCGCGTTCCTCGCTGCGTTCCAGTCGCTCCAGCATGTGGTTGAGTTCGCCGGCGAGCTGACCCAGTTCGTCGTCGCCCTGTTCGCTCAGCCGCTGCCGGCCTCTGTCGATGCCGATCGCCGCCACTTCCTGGTTGAGCCGGCGTACCCGCCGCAGCACCCAGCGGTCGAGGCCGGTGTAGGCGAGCAGCAGGGCAGCCACCAGGAGCAGCAGCGTCAGGCCAAGGAAGAAGCCCACCGCCGTGCGGCCCTGCTGGTAGAGCAGACGTGGCTGGGTGATCTGCAGACGCAGCTCGGCCTCGCCCAGCGGATTGAAGAACTGCAGGTCTACCTGCTGGGTGCTCGCATCGAGCACCCGCCGCGGGCTCAGGCGAATCTCGCCCTGGCGCGAACTGCGCGGGCGCAGCTGCTGCCAGCCCGTGGTGTCGCCGGCCAGCGGCACCACCCGCAGGCTGCCGGGCGCGTCCTGGAGGAAACCGTCGAGAAGGCGCTGATCGAGGATCTGCCCGGCGACCACCACCCCGTTGGGCGGCGCCTTGCCCAGGTTATCGCTGATCGGGCTACTCACCAGCAGCAGCGCCACGCCCTGCACGACCATCACCTGGCCCATCGCATGCTGGGCGTCGCCGGCGTAGTCGAGGCTGCCCATCTGCCGGCTGCGCTGCAGGATGCCCTGGCGCAGTCCGATCATGCTGCGCGGGCCTTTGCCGCCCTCGGGCAGCAGGTCCGTCACTTCGAGCAACTGCTGGGCGCGCCAGGTCTGCGCGACGATGCGCGGCTGGCGATCGAAGAACACCATGAAGTCCAGGTCGAGGTTCGCCAGCCTCGCCGCCGGCAGGTTGCTGCGGATGTAGTCGACGCGCGGTCGCTCGATGAAGGTGTAGGTCAGGTCCCACCAGGCCAGGCTGCGCAGCAGGTCCAGGTGGCGGGAGATGTCCGCCTCCATGTGTTCGTGCAAGTGGCGCGACTTGCTCATCAGTTGCGCGCTGTCCTGGCGGTCGAAATGGCTGAGCAACAGCCGTTCGGAGAGCGCGCCGACGGCCACCAGCGTCAGGGTGAGCGTCGGGATGAACAGCCAGAGCAGGCGCTTGCGCAGATTCATGGGAGGGGACGGACCTGTTGGGACAGCGGCGACACCACATACGATAGCCGCTGCCTATCGGGGAAATTGAAAAGCGCCACTTTGCCCAAGCAGAAGGCGGCTATAGGCTCCAGCGCATTCGAGCCGAACCCTGCGCAAACGTGCATCGGGTCGGCGTGTTTTTTCGGAGCCGCCTGTTGAGTCTTCCCCTATTGCCTGGCGGCTCCGCTTTATTCGAGGAGTCCGTGATGTCTGCCGATCGTCATTCGAAGGTGATCATTCTCGGCTCGGGTCCCGCCGGTTACACCGCGGCGGTCTACGCGGCCCGCGCCAACCTCAAACCGCTGCTGATCACCGGCCTGCAGGCCGGTGGGCAGCTGACCACCACCACCGAGGTCGACAACTGGCCCGGCGATGCCCACGGACTCACCGGCCCGGCGCTGATGCAGCGCATGCAGGAGCACGCCGAGCGCTTCGAGACCGAGATCGTCTTCGACCACATCAATGGCGTGGACCTGGCTGGAAAGCCCTTCGTCCTCCACGGCGACAATGGCAGCTACAGTTGCGATGCGCTGATCGTCGCCACCGGCGCCAGCGCGCGCTACCTCGGCCTGCCCTCGGAAGAGGCCTTCATGGGCCGCGGCGTGTCGGCCTGCGCCACCTGCGACGGCTTCTTCTATCGCAACCGCGAAGTGGCGGTGGTCGGCGGCGGCAACACGGCCGTGGAAGAAGCGCTGTATCTGGCCAACATCGCCAGCAAGGTGACCCTGGTGCATCGGCGCGGCAGCTTCCGCGCCGAGAAGATCCTGCAGAACAAATTGCAGGCCCGTGTCGCCGAAGGGCGCATCGTGCTCAAGCTGCATGCGGAAGTGGAAGAGGTGCTGGGCGATGCCGGCGGCGTCACCGGCGTGCGTCTGAAAACCGCCAGCGGCAGCGAAGACCTTGCCGTCGACGGCCTGTTCGTCGCCATCGGCCATACGCCCAACACCGGCCTGTTCGAAGGCCAGTTGGCGCTGCGCGACGGCTATCTGGTGGTGGGCGGCGGGCGCGACGGCAATGCCACCGCGACCAGCCTGCCGGGCGTGTTCGCCGCCGGCGACGTCGCCGATTCGGTGTATCGCCAGGCGATCACCTCGGCCGGCGCCGGTTGCATGGCCGCCCTGGACGCAGAGCGTTACCTCGACCAGGCCTGAGCCGGGACCGTCAGGCCTTACGGGCCAACGGCTGGCGGGCGAAACGCACGCCGGCCAGCCCGGTTTTCATCAGCGCACGGATGTTGCCGTGGTCGCTGCCTTGCGGATTAGCCAGCACGCTGCGGTAGTGTTCGCCGAACGCGCGCAGGGCTTCTTCGTCGCTCAGTGCTTCCAGTTGCGCCAGGCCGAGGGTCTTGCAGGAACCCTCGTTCTGCCCCTCGGCATTCTCTACCGCGCCGTTGACGAAGGCGCTGGGGCTGAACCGGTAGTTGGCCTCGATGAAGGCGAGGGTGTCGGCGAAGCGATGTTCGTCGCTGCCGAGGGCGGCGCGGAAGTCGTCCAGCGTCATACCTTGTTTCCCTTGTCGAAAGCGGCCTTCTGCTCGGCGCTGGCTTCCTTCTGGTATTTAGCTTTCCAGTCGGCGTAAGGCATCCCGTAGATCTCCTCGCGTGCCTGTTCCGGGCTGACGTCCAGGGAGAGGTCGTCGGCGGCGGCTTTGTACCATTTCGACAGGCAGTTGCGGCAGAAGCCGGCGAGGTTCATCAGGTCGATGTTCTGCACGTCGGGGCGCGAGCGCAGGTGCTGAACCAACTGACGGAAAGCGGCGGCTTCGAGCTCGATGCGTTGTTCTTCGGTCATCTCGATTCTCGCGGGCGGATTGATCGGTGCCCGGCGCAAGGCGGCGGGCGGTGAGGCGTGGCGATGATAACGCGGGCCCGGAACGATCATCCAGCCTCGCTCGGCGGGCTCGTCGGCCAGCCTTCGCGAGGAACTTTGCCGCGCGCCGCCGGGTCCGGACATCAGGTGCCTGCCGCTCGGGCGGGCGCATCGCATCCCATGGGGAGTACGCATGTCCATTGGAAAGAAACGCTGGGTGATCGCCGAAGGCTACCTGCCGCCACTCGGTCCGAACCCCGACGACCGCACCCTGCGCAGCCACGAGGCGGCGTGCATCCTGAATGCCGGCGACCAGCCGGCGCAGGTCGCCATCACGCTGTACTTCGCCGACCGCGAGCCCATTGGCCCGTATCGCCTCAAAGTGCCGGCGCGGCGCACGCTGCACGTGCGCTACGACGACCTCGACGACCCGCAGCCACTGCCGCGCGAGACCGACTACTCCAGCGTGATCGAATCCGACGTGCCGGTGGTGGTGCAGCACACCCGCCTGGACGCCCGCGCCGGCATCGCCCTGATGAGCACGGTCGCGTTCGCCGAATGAGTGTCTAGAGCGGGCCCGGGTCGCAGCGGGTGAGGATGCCGACCGAGTTGCGCTCGGCCGTGCGGATGAACGACTGCGTCATCATCGCGATGTCCTGAATGATGAACAGCTTCTTCTCCGGGTTGCTCAACAGCTCGGTGGAGAGGTGCGAACTGTCCTGGATCGCCGGCCAGGTGCACCAGATCGAGATGATCTGCTCGCCGCTGTCCTTGATCGTGGCTTCCTCGTAATTGACCTTGTAGCCCACCGACTCGGCGCCGCCGAAGGTGTAGCGGAAGGTTTCGCGCACCTCGTCGGTGGTCTGCGCGGCCGGCAGGAAGTAGGCGATGATGATCCGGTCCACGTTGAAGCCGATCCACATCTTGGTCGCGACGCCCGGCGTGTCCAGGCGGTAGTTGGCGCCGAAGATGTTGTTCATCTTCGAGACCTGCACCTTCGGCTTGTGGCCGTTCGAGTCCTCGATGCGTTCCAGCACCGACGGCAGCTGCTTGAGCAGCAGGCGCTCGGTCTTGCTCACCAGGAACTGCAGGTTGGCTTCGCGCTCGCCGAAGATCAGCACCATGCTGATTACCAGCGCCGTGGCGGTGATCTGCGCCATCGACAGCGAAAGCAGAATCCAGTCGCTGCGGTCGGGAACGCCGACGAAGGACAGCGAGATGTAGATGGAGGCGGCGAGGCAGCTGAACAGCGCGGTGACGATGGTGATCTTGATCCAGCGCGGCAGGTAGATGATCTTCTTCGAATCAATCAAGCGGGGCTTCCTTCCTCAGGTGCCGGCCGCCGTTGATCACGACGTTGCTGCCGGTGGTGTAGTTGGATTCGAGCAGGTACGCGACGGTCTGGATCAGCGGCTCGGCCCCGGGCTCGAACTCCAGCAGCGCCTTGCGAAAGGTTTTCTCGACGTATTCCGGGGTGCTGTCCTCCTTGAGGATCAGCAGGCCCGGCGAGATGCTGTTAACGCGTACGTTCGGCGCGTACATCTCGGCGAACGAGAGGGTCATGTTCTGCAGCGCGGCCTTGCTGGCGGCATAGGCGACGTGGTTCTTGCTGCCACGCGAGGCGCTCTCGTCGCAGATATGGATGATGTCGGCGCGGCCGGCCTTCTTCAGCCAGTCGCCCAGCTCCAGGTTCAGCTGGAACGGTGCCTCCACGTGCAGGCGCAACATCGCCTCGAGGTTTTCCAGGCTATCGTCCAGCCACTGCGAGGCGTTGTGGACGATGCCGCGCAGCGCCTCGTGGCGGGCTCGCACATGGGCGACAAGCCGCTCGCGCTGGGTGCGGTCCATCAGGTCCGCCTGGAAATGGACGATCCGCGGATGCTTCGGCGAGGTGTCGGTGCGGTTCACCGAAAGGATGTCGTAACCCCGCTCGGCCAGGCTCAGGGCCAATTCGTAGCCGACGCGCTTGCTGGTTCCGGTGATCAGGAGAGGAGTGGTCATGTCGAATAAATTCAATCCGTTACGGCATGACCCATCTTATGCATATGCGCCGCCCGCGGCCAGCCTGGCGGCCGCGGGCCGCGGGCGGCGGCGCGCG
>NZ_DEYR01000010.1:714-10685 GCF_002364635.1 Pseudomonas sp. UBA3153 | reverse complement strand
CGCCCGCGAGGCCGGCGTGCGGCTGGACGTGCCGGCGCTGGTCGATGCGGTGCGGCCGATCCTCGCCCGCCAGGCCGACTTCACCCTGGTCGAAGGCGCCGGCGGATGGCGCGTTCCCCTGGCCGGCACGGCCAGCCTGTCCGACCTCCCCATCGTTCTCGGCCTGCCGGTGATTCTCGTGGTGGGCGTGCGGCTGGGCTGCATCAACCACGCACTGCTCAGCGCCGAAGCCATCCAGCGCGACGGCCTGCGATTGGCCGGCTGGGTCGCCAATCTGGTCGACGCGCAGACCTCGCGGCTGGAGGAAAACCTCGCCACGCTGACCGAGCGCCTGCCGGCACCCTGCCTCGGCCGCGTGCCGCGCCTGGATCGCGCCGATGCCGCAAGCGTCGCCTTGCATCTGGACCTGGCAGCGCTCGGGTTCTAAGCACGGCGGTTTACATAGCCCATTGCCAGTACGCCCGGCGCAGCGACTCTGTTTCAATAACCACTCAAACCTTTTCCCCGAGCCTTCGCCATGCAAATCTCAGGAAGTGCCTTCAGCAGCGGTTTCAGCGGCATCCAGGCCGGCCAGCAGCGCGTCGACCGCGCCGCCGGCGAGATCGCCAGCCAGTCGGCTGCGCGCGGCAACGGCGTCGAGGAAACTTCGTCGCAGGTGCGCGAGAACGACGACCTGGCGCGCAGCCTGGTCGACCTGAAGGCCGGCAAGCAGGACGTGCAGGTCAACGCAAAAGTCGTCAAAACCGCCGACGACGCACTTGGCACCCTGATCGACATCCGCGCCTGATCCCTCGCCAGCGTCCGCTGGCAGCAGACCTTCCCGGTTTCACTTCGAGCTTCCTCGCTCGGGCGCACACCTGCGCGTTTGCCGGGCAACACCTAGACTAAAGTCACTGTTCAAAGCGCCGAATGGCGTGGCCGCTTCTTTGGCCCAGGGTTGACAAGGCCAAAGCGCGAACGTATGTTTCAAACGCCTGTTTGATGCTTGGCGGCCCTGTCGGCCGCCAGCGATTTGATGCGATGCCAAGACCGGCGCACCGGTCGCCCCAGAGAGCCCGTGAGTGGCTCTTACATTACGAACCCACCGCAGAGGTTTACCGTTATGCCTGACTACAAGGCCCCCTTGCGCGATATCCGTTTCGTACGCGACGAACTGCTCGGCTACGAAACGCATTACCAGAGCCTGCCCGGCTGCGAAGACGCCACTCCGGACATGGTCAACGCCATCCTCGAAGAAGGCGCGAAGTTCTGCGAGCAAGTCATCTCTCCGCTGAACCGCGTCGGTGACCAGGAAGGTTGCACCTGGAGCCCGGAAGGCGTGAAGACGCCAACCGGCTTCAAGGAAGCCTACAAGCAGTTCGTCGAAGGCGGCTGGCCGAGCCTGGCGCATGACGTCGAGCACGGCGGCCAGGGCCTGCCGGAATCCCTCGGCCTGGCGGTCAGCGAGATGGTCGGCTCGGCCAACTGGTCGTGGGGCATGTACCCCGGCCTGTCGCATGGCGCGATGAACACCATCTCCGCCCACGGCACCGCCGAACAGCAGCAGACCTACCTGACCAAGCTGGTCTCCGGCGAATGGACCGGCACCATGTGCCTGACCGAGCCGCACTGCGGCACCGACCTGGGCATGCTGCGCACCAAGGCCGAACCGCAGGCCGACGGCTCCTACAAGGTGTCCGGCACGAAGATCTTCATCTCCGCCGGCGAACACGACATGGCCGACAACATCGTCCATATCGTGCTGGCGCGCCTGCCCGATGCACCGGCCGGCACCAAAGGCATCTCGCTGTTCATCGTGCCGAAGTTCTTGCCCAACGCCGAAGGCGGTGTCGGCGAGCGCAACGGCGTTTCCTGCGGCTCGCTGGAACACAAGATGGGCATCCACGGCAACGCCACCTGCGTGATGAACTTCGACGGTGCCACCGGTTTCCTGATCGGCCCGGCGAACAAGGGCCTGAACTGCATGTTCACCTTCATGAACACCGCTCGCCTGGGCACCGCGCTGCAAGGCCTGGCGCATGCGGAAGTCGGTTTCCAGGGCGGTATCAATTACGCCCGCGAACGTCTGCAGATGCGTTCGCTGACCGGTCCGAAAGCGCCCGACAAGGCTGCCGACCCGATCATCGTGCACCCGGACGTGCGCCGCATGCTGCTGACCATGAAGGCCTTCGCCGAGGGCAACCGGGCGATGGTGTACTTCACCGCCAAGCAGGTCGACATCACCCAGCACAGCCAGGACGAAGAAGCGCGCAAGGCGGCCGACGGCCTGCTGGCGTTCCTGACGCCGATCGCCAAGGCCTTCATGACCGAGGTCGGTTTCGAGTCCGCTTCCCACGGCATGCAGATCTATGGCGGCCACGGCTTCATCGCCGAGTGGGGCATGGAGCAGAACCTGCGCGACTGCCGCATCTCGATGATGTACGAAGGCACCACCGGCATTCAGGCCCTCGACCTGCTGGGCCGCAAGGTGCTGATGACCCAGGGTGAAGCGCTGAAAGGCTTCACCAAGATCGTCCACAAGTTCTGCCAGGCCAACGAAGGCAATGACGCGGTGAAGGAATTCGTCGCACCGCTGGCCAAGCTGAACAAGGAATGGGGCGAGCTGACCATGAAGGTCGGCATGGCCGCGATGAAGAACCGCGAAGAAGTCGGTGCCGCTTCGGTGGACTACCTGATGTATTCGGGTTACGTCTGCCTGGCCTACTTCTGGGCCGACATGGCCCGTCTGGCAGCCGAGAAGCTAGCGGCCGGCACCGGCGACGAAGCCTTCTACAAGGCCAAGCTGCAGACCGCGCGCTTCTACTACGCACGCATCCTGCCGCGCACCCGCACCCATGTGGAAACCATGCTGTCCGGCGCCGACAACCTGATGGACATGGCCGAAGAGGACTTCGCCCTGGGCTACTAAGCCGAGGGACGGTCCTCACGATGCCGCTCACCGCGAGGTGAGCGGCATTTTTGTTGCTGCCGACCGACGCCTCGTCGGTCGACGAAAGGCCGTGGCATCGCGATCTCCCGCCGCCGGGGCGAAAATGCCACTATAGGTGCCCCTGATCGATCCAACGCCATCGACCGGTATCCCGCGTGCGGAATCTCGCCTCCTTTCGTCCGAGTCATTTCTTCGTGCCGCTGCTACTGGTCGGCGGCGGTGCGGTGGCCGGCTCCCTGGCGCAGATGACCGAGTTCTTCACCTCGCTGTTCAACGTGCTGCCCACCCTGCTGCTGTTGCTCGGCGGCGCGTTTTGCCTGGTCTACGGGCGTGTCCGTCAGCTGTTCCTGCTGCTGGTGGTGTACCTGCTGTATTTCTTCCTCGACAACGAGGTCGACCATTTCCGCCTCACCGGCGCCGCCAGCGCCGACGCCGCGCTGGTGTTCCACCTCGGCAGCCTGCTGTTGCCGCTGCTCTACGGGCTGTATGGCGGGTGGCAGGAGCGTGCCCACCTGCTGCAGGACCTGATTGCCCGCACCGCCGTGCTGCTGGCCACGCTGGGCGTCGTCGTGGCCGTCGCCCGCCGCTTTCCCGAGGGCCTGCTGAGCGTGACCACCCAGATCTACTGGCCGTTGCTGCACGGCCAGTGGATGAGCCTGGTGCAGCTCGCCTACATTGCGTTCGCCGGCTCCCTGCTGCTGCTCGCCATCCAGTACCTGCGCCAGCCGCGCCCCTCGCACGCCGCGCAACTGATCGGTCTGGCCGGGCTGCTGTGGATGCTGCCCAAGGTGTTCATCCTGCCGCACGCGCTGGGGGTGATGAGCAGCCTGGTGATGCTCGCGCAGACCGCCGCGCTGGCCCACGAGGCGTACCAGATGGCCTATCGCGACGAACTCACCGGGCTGCCCGGCCGACGTGCGCTGAACGAGCGCCTGCAGCGCCTGCCCCGCAGCTACGTGATCGCCATGGGCGATGTCGATCACTTCAAGAAATTCAACGACACCCACGGCCACGACGTCGGCGATCAGGTGCTGCGCATGGTTGCCGCGCAGCTGCGCAAGGTGGGCGGCGGTGGCAAGGCCTACCGCTACGGCGGCGAGGAATTCACCCTGCTGTTCACCGGCAAGGACGCCGACGATTGCCTGCCGCACCTGGAAGCGGTGCGCCAGGCCATCGAGTCCTACAGCCTGCAACTGCGCGACCGGCAGCAGCGCCCGGCCGACAATCTGCAAGGCCGCAACCTGCGCAGCAACACCCAGGTCGAGGCCGTGTCGGTGACGATGAGCCTCGGCGTAGCCGCGCGCAGCGACGAGCTGCGCAGCGCCGACGCGGTGCTGAAAGCCGCCGACCAGGCGCTCTACAGCGCCAAGAGCGCCGGGCGCAACCGGGTCTTCGTGCAGGGCCAGAACCGCCGCGGCGCGGTGCGCCTGAAGCCGCAGCGCGGCGCCTGAAAGCGGCGTGATCAGCGGATCGAAAGCTGTCCGACCGGTCACAACATGAACCTACGTCTCTGAAAAGGTCTTCGGTTAGACTCGTGGAATCAAGCACCGGCCACCGAGGCCGGCCGATCTCGAGGTATGCACCATGGCTGACTACAAAGCGCCCCTGCGCGATATGCGTTTCGTCCTCAACGAAGTCTTCGACGTGGCCCGTCTGTGGGCCGAGATGCCGGCGCTGGCCGAGGTCGTCGACGCCGACACCGCCGAAGCCATCCTCGAGGAAGCCGGCAAGGTCAACGCACGCAGCATCGCGCCTCTGAATCGCAGCGGCGACGAGGAAGGCTGCCAGTGGAAGGACGGCGTGGTCAGCACCCCGGCCGGCTTCGTCGAGGCCTACCGCACCTATGCCGAAGGCGGTTGGGTCGGCGTCGGCGGCAACCCGGCGTACGGCGGCATGGGCATGCCCAAGGTGATCGGCGCGCAGGTCGAGGAGATGGTCAACTCCGCCAACCTGTCGTTCGGCCTGTACCCGATGCTCACCGCCGGCGCCTGCCTGGCGATCAACGCCCACGCCAGCGACGAGCTGAAGGACGCCTACCTGCCGAACATGTACGCCGGCGTCTGGGCCGGTTCCATGTGCCTGACCGAGCCGCACGCCGGCACCGACCTGGGCATCATCCGCACCAAGGCCGAACCGCAGGCCGACGGCAGCTACAAGGTCTCGGGCACCAAGATCTTCATCACCGGCGGCGAACACGACCTCACCGAAAACATCATCCACCTGGTGCTGGCCAAGCTGCCCGACGCACCGGCCGGGCCGAAGGGCATCTCGCTGTTCCTGGTGCCGAAGTTCATGGTCGGCGCCGACGGTTCGCTGGGCGAGCGCAATGCGGTCAGCTGCGGCTCGATCGAACACAAGATGGGCATCAAGGCCTCGGCCACCTGCGTGATGAACTTCGACGGCGCCACCGGCTGGCTGGTCGGCGACGTCAACAAGGGCCTCGCGGCGATGTTCACCATGATGAACTACGAGCGCCTGGGCGTCGGCATCCAGGGTCTCGCGTCGGGCGAACGCTCCTACCAGAGCGCCGTCGAGTACGCCCGCGAGCGCATCCAGAGCCGCGCGCCGACCGGTCCGCAGGACAAGACCAAGGCCGCCGACCCGATCATCGTGCACCCGGACGTGCGCCGCATGCTGCTGACCATGAAGGCCAGCAATGAGGGTGGCCGCGCCTTCTCCACCTACGTCGCGATGCAACTGGACACCGCCAAGTTCAGCGAGGACCCGGCCCAGCGCAAGCGCGCCGAGGACCTGGTCGCCCTGCTCACTCCGGTAGCCAAGGCGTTCCTCACCGACCTCGGCCTGGAAACCACGGTACATGGCCAGCAGGTGTTCGGCGGCCATGGCTTCATTCGCGAATGGGGTCAGGAGCAACTGGTGCGCGACGTGCGCATCACGCAGATCTACGAAGGCACCAACGGCATCCAGGCGCTGGACCTGGTCGGGCGCAAGATCGTCGGCAGCGGTGGCGCGTTCTACAAGCATTTCTCGGATGAGATCAAGGCGTTCACCGCGTCCGCCGGCAGCGAACTCGCCGAATTCACCGCACCGCTGGACGCGGCGGTGAAGAACCTCGACGAGCTCAGCGGCTGGCTGCTCGACCGTTCGCAAAGCAATCCCAACGAAATCGGCGCCGCGTCGGTGGAATACCTGCACGTGTTCGGCTACACCGCCTACGCCTACATGTGGGCGCTGATGGCGCGCGCCGCGCTGGGCAGGGAAACCGAGGACGCGTTCTACGCCAGCAAGCTCGGCACCGCGCGCTTCTATTTCGCCCGCCTGCTGCCGCGTATCCATTCGCTTACGACGTCGGTCAAGGCCGGTAGCGAATCGCTGTACCTGCTGGACGCCGCGCAGTTCTGACCGCTCGCGATGCTCCGAAAAGCCCCGCCAGCGCGGGGCTTTTCTATGGGCTAAAGAAAGAGGCGGACGCTAATGGCGAATGGCCGCACCTGTAAGCCAAAGCTTACAAAACGTGATGGCTTTCCGCCTCTATCCAGCCACAGGACGCCTGCGTATTCTCCTGCTCCAAGGACGTCGCGCAGGAAGCGCCAAGGTCGAACACGGATACGTCGGAACCCGCTAAGGATTGGCGGCGGATCAAGGAAGTCGAAATCAATCAACCCCGCTTCGGCGGGGTTTTTTATTGCCCGGAAAAAACCGCAAAAGCCGAAATCGGATTGCCAGACGACGCGTGGATGGCAACACTCGGCGCCCACTCCCGCGGAATCGTCCCATGCGCGCTGCCGATTACCTTCGCCTGATCAGTCTCGCCGCCATCTGGGGGGCCAGCTTCCTCTTCGTGCGGATGCTGGTGCCGCAGATCGGTACCCTGCCCACGGCCTTCGCGCGCGTATCGATGGCCTGCCTGGGCCTGGCACTGATCGTCCTCGTGCTGCGCATCCGATGGGATTTCCGTGGCCTGCTCGGCCGAGTACTGCTGCTCGGGGTGATCAGCGCCGGGATTCCCTTCGCCATGTACGCGGTCGCCGCGCAGCACCTGCCGGCCGGTTACCTGGCGATCTTCAACGCCACCACGCCCTTGATGGGCGTCCTCATCGGTGCGCTGTTCTTCGGCGAATCGCTCACCCCTAGCAAGGGCGCCGGCGTGCTGCTCGGCCTGGCCGGTGTTGCCGTGCTCAGTCGCACCGGGCCGGTGGCCTTCGACCTGAACCTGGCCTGGGGCGCTGCGGCCTGCCTGGTGGCGACCACCTGCTACGGGCTATCCGGCTTCCTCACGCGGCGCTGGGTGAGCGAGCGCGGCGGATTGGATAGCCGTCTGCTGGCCCTGGCCAGCCAGGTCGGTGCCACCCTCAGCCTGTTGCCGCTGATGCTCTGGGCGTTGCCCGGCCAATCGCAGGCGCACTGGAGCGATCCACTCACCTGGGCGGCGCTGGTGGGGCTGGGCGTGGTCTGCACGGCGTTCGCCTTCATCCTGTATTTCCGCCTGATCGCCGACATCGGCCCGGTCAAGTCGATGACCGTGACCTTCCTGATTCCACTGTTCGGCGTGTTCTGGGGCGTGCTGCTGCTCGACGAAAAGCTGTCCTGGGCCTACCTGTATGGCGGCGTGCTGATCGCCCTGGCCCTGTGGCTGGTGCTACGCCCGCCGCGCGACGAGGCGAAGTAACCTCAGCTCAGCCCGTCGCGCGGCGGGTTGATCCCTTCCAGCAGCGAGCGCAGCAGTTCCAGCGTCGCCTGCTGGCGCTGCGCGTCGCGGAATACCAGGCCGACCTGTAGCAGCACGCGCGGCTCGCTGAGCGGCTTCCACAACAGGCGGTCGGTGGCGTTGACCTGGCGCGCGCGGCCGGGCAGCACGGTGGCCAGGTTGGATTGCGCCAGGCTGTCGAGAATCCCGCCCATCTGGTTCAGCTCCGCCTGCACGCGCGGGCGTCGGCCGAGCGCCGCCAGTTGCTCCTGCCAGATCTGCCGCACGCGGAACTCCTCCCCCAGCAGCAACATGGGCAACTCTGCGGCCTGGGTCAGGGAGACCTTCTTGAATTCCTTCAGCGGGTGCTCGGCCGGAATCACCAGCTGCAGCTCGTCCTCGTACAGCGGCAGCGAATGCAGCCCCGGCTGGCGAGGCGGCAGGAAGCCGATGCCGACATCCAGGGTGCCGGTAAGCAGGCGCCGCTCGATGTCGATACCGGACAACTCGTAGATCTGCACCACCAATTGCGGCTGCGCCTCGCGCAGACGCTCCAGCAGCATGGGCACCAGGCTGGCGTTGACCGTCTGCAGCACGCCGATGGCGAGGCTGCGCGGCGCCTGGCCGCGGAAACTGCGCAACGCCTCGCGCGCGCGCTCCATGCCGTCGAGAAGCGCGACCGCATGGTTGTATAGGGTGTGGGCGGCAAGGGTCGGCAGCAGGCGCTTGCCGCTGCGCTGGAACAGGCTGACGTCCAGACCCTGCTCAAGCCCGCGGATCTGCTGGGACAGCGCCGGCTGCGAAAGGCTCAGACGCTCGGCGGCGCGACCGACATGGCCTTCCTCGTAGAGGGCGACGAAGTAACGAAGTTGACGAAAATCCATAAGCAGAGCTTATCAATGAATCTGAAAAATCGAAATATCCGCATCCCCCTGCCGCTCTTAATCTAGCCCCACAGAGCGAGGGCTCGGTGCGGAGAACGGCGATGAAAGCCATCAAGGTCAACGGTTTATTCATAGGCAAAGCAAAAGAGATCGGCGTCGGGCTGATCAGCGCGACCGACAAGCAGCCGATCAACCATCGGCTCTGGCTATGGCCGCAAGGCCTGGGCAGCGACGAACAGGGTGACATCCGCTTCCATGGCGGCCCCGAGCGCGTCCTGCACCACTATCCCGCCGAGCACTATGCCCACTGGAAACGCGTGCTGCCGCAGATCGACTGGAAGGCGCCGGACTTCGGCGAAAACCTCTCCACCTACGGCCTGCTGGAAAACCGCGTGTGCATCGGCGACGTGTTCCGCTGGGGCGACGCGCTACTGCAGGTCAGCCAGCCGCGCTCCCCGTGCTACCGCCTGAGCCACCGCAGCGGGATCGCCGAAATGCCGCAATGGGCGCAGGAGAGCGGCCGCTTCGGCTGGTACTACCGCGTGCTCAAGGCCGGTTTCGTCAGCCCGGAAAACAGCCTGCAACTGGTTCAGCGCAACTACCCGGGGCTGACCGTCGCCCAGGCGATCCGCAGCTTCTACCAGGCACCGCTGGAGCGCGCCGGCCTGCAGCAGCTGGTCTCCTGCTACGACCTCAGCGTGCGCTGGCGCGACACCGCCGCGCGGCGCCTGGCCACCGGCCGCATCGAAGACTGGAGCGCCCGCCTGTATGGCCAGGCGCCGGAGGGGTTGCGCGCATGAGCGACTATCGGATCACCCTGCTCGACGGCGATATGCAGTTGGCCGAGCTGACCGTTCGCAGCGCGCAGTACCGCCAGGTACGTCGCCTGCTGGCGGAGCGTTTTCCGCCGGAACAGGGCTTCGTGCTGATCGTCGAGGGGGGCCGCGAACTGCGCCGCGTGCTCGGCCTGAACCATCACGGTCGCCGGCAGATCCGTGTCGAGTACCTGCACCAGGGCGGGAGCGAACATGCGTGACATACAGGCCCGCCTGCGCCTGATGCATACGATCGAGCGTCCGGAGCAGGTTTTCGTCCGCGGCCAGGGTTCCTGGCTGTGGGACAGCGGCGGCCGCGCCTACCTGGACTTCCACCAGGGCGGCGCCGCCAACAGCCTCGGCCACAGCCCCAACGTGCTGGTCGAAGCGCTGCAGCGTCAGGCCGAGAACCTGCTCAACCCCGGCCCGAGCTTCTACAGCCGCAGCCTGCTCAAGCTCGCCGCGCGGCTGTGCCAGGCCACCGGCAGCGAACAGGCGTACTTCCTCAACAGCGGCGCCGAGGCCAACGAGGCCGCGGTGCAACTGGCGCGCAAATGGGGCCGCCTGCATCGCGGCGGCGCGCGCAAGGTGATCAGCGCCAGCCAGAGCGGCCACGGCCTGACCTTCGGCGCGCTGTCCGAACAGGGCGAGGCGCGCAACGGCTTCGGCTCGGTGCCGTTCAACGACCTCGCCGC
>NZ_DEYR01000010.1:0-486 GCF_002364635.1 Pseudomonas sp. UBA3153 | reverse complement strand
GCCGTTCAACGACCTCGCCGCGCTGCAGGCCGCGGTGGACGACGATACCGTGGCGATCCTGCTCGAACCGGTGCAGGGCGATGCCGGCGTGATCCCGGCGACCCTGGAATACCTGCAGGGCGCGGAGAGGCTGTGCCGCGAGCGCGGCCTCCTGCTGATCCTCGACGAAGTGCAGACCGGCATCGGCCGCTGCGGCTCGCTGCTCGCCGAGGAGCTGTACGGCGTGCGCGCCGATATCGTCACCCTCGGCAAGGGCCTCGGCGGCGGCGTTCCTCTGGCCGCCTTGCTGGCGCGAGGCAACGCCGGATGTTTCGAGCCCGGTGATCTGGGCGGCACGCTGCATGGCAACCCGCTGATGACCAGTGCCGGGCTCGCGGTGCTGCAGGCGACCCTGGAGCCGGGCTTCCTCGAACACATCCGCGAGGTCGGCGAGCGCATGCGCGAGGGTCTGGCGCGGCTGTCACGGCGCAGCGGCCACGGCCCGCT
>NZ_DEYR01000005.1:35070-35954 GCF_002364635.1 Pseudomonas sp. UBA3153 | reverse complement strand
GATCTGCCGCGGCGGGCTCGCTCACAGCCGCTCGGCGCTCGCGCGCACGTAGAGCGCGCGGCCGGCGCCCAGGCCGAACAGCGTGCCGACCAGGGCGATGGCGACGAAGATGATCCCCGACGCCGACCAGCTGCCGGTGAAGTCGTGCACCAGGCCCATGGCCAGCGGTCCCAAGGCGGCCAACGTATAGCCGACGCCCTGGGCCATGCCCGACAGGCTGGCGGCCACGTGCGCATCGCGCGAGCGCAGCACGATCAGCGCCAGGCCGAGGCTGAAGGTGCCGCCCTGCCCCAGGCCGAGGATGACGATCCACAGCCACAGGCCGGACAGCGGCGCGTAGAGGCAGCAGAGCAACCCGCAGAGGGTCAGTCCCATCACCACCACCACGGCGGGACGCTGGTCCCTGCCGCGGGTGGCCAGCCAGGGCGTGCTCAGCGCGGTGATCAGCTGTACCAGCACCGAGGCCGACAGCATCAGCCCGGCCTGCACCGGCGTCAGCCCGCGGTCGATGAGGATCGACGGCAGCCAGCCGAAGACGATGTAGGCCAGCGACGACTGCAAGCCCATGTACAGGGTGACCTGCCAGGCCAGCGGGTCGCGCCACAAGCCGCTGACACGATAGGCGACGTGCGCCACGGCGTGCCCGTGCCGCGCCTGCGGCAGCCAGACCAGCGCGGCAAGCAGCGGCGGCAGCGCCCAGAAGCCCAGCGCCAGGCTCCAGCTGCCGAAGGCATCGCGCAGCGGCACCGTGCTGCCAGCCGCCGTAGCCGCGCCGAGGCACAGGGCCATGGTGTACACGCCGGTCATGCTGCCGGCCTGTTTCGGGAAGTCACGCTTGACGATGCCCGGCAGCAGCACGCCGATGATGCCGATGCTGGCGCCGG
>NZ_DEYR01000005.1:0-34786 GCF_002364635.1 Pseudomonas sp. UBA3153 | reverse complement strand
CGGCCAGCAGGCTGCCGGCGAACAGACCGGGCACCGCGAACAGGCTGCGCAGGACGATGCCGAGGGCGAGCAGCAGGAGGATGCCGAGGATCACCCGCTCGGCACCGAAGCGCCGGGCCAGGCGCGGCGCGAACGGCGCGAACAGGCCCAGGCAAAGCACCGGCAGCGTGGTCAGCAGCCCGGCCGCGGCGGCGGACAGGTGCAGGCTGGCGGACACTTCGCCCAGCAGCGGAGAAATGCTCGACAGCGCCGGGCGCAGGTTCAGCGCCACCAGCACCAGCCCGAACAGCAGGAACAGCGGATGGCGCAGCAGCGACGGCCGGGACACCGGCTCGTCGTCGGCCTCGGCGTCGATCAACAGATCGTTGAGGGGCGCGGGGGAACCCGTGTGCCGGTCGGGCAGCGGACGATCGTGATCAGGCATGTGCGGCTCGCTTCGCAATGGGCGACCGGTCCTGGCCGGTCCTTTATCGTGCTCCGCGAACGACGAACGTCGCCCAGCGGAGGGCGGAAAAGGATAGCCGGCTAAGAATTGCGGCACAACGGCGCATGCACCACCGGCAGGGGACCGATGCGCTGTTCGCGTGCATCTCGGTGCGCGCGACAGCGTCCGGCCGGCCCTTGGTAAAGCGGCATCCACGCCGCTCTCGCAGCGGTGCGCCATGCGTACCGAGACGATGTCCGCAAGCATGGCGGTGCGCGCGGCGCACCCTACGAGGTCCGGCCGATCCATGGCGAGATCGATTTCCACGCCGCTCGCCGTAGGGTGCGCCATGCGCACCAGAGACGATGTCCGCAAGCATGGCGGTGCGCGCGGCGCACCCTACGAGGTCCTGCCGATCCATGGCGAGATCGATTTCCACGGCGCTCGCCGTAGGGTGCGCCATGCGCACCAGAGGCGATGTCCGCACGCGTGGCGGTGCGCGCGGCGCACCCTACGGGAGTTCGACCGGTCTCCGGCGAGGTTGGTATCCGCACCGCTTCGTAGGGTGCGCCATGCGCACCGGGGAGGTGCCCGCAAGCGTCGCGTCTAACGCAGCTGGATGCGTGCCGGACAGTTGCCGCGCAGCAGCGGCGTCAGGCTGGCGGCGGCGGGAAAGGCGTCCAGTCCCTCGCGGGTGATGCCGATCTCCACGCTGCTCAGCCAGGCACGCCCGTCGTGGACGTCGCAGACCAGCCTCAGCGAGTGGGTATCGCGGGTGCCGAACGCATCGCCATAGGCCCGGATCAGCTCGTTGCGTTGGATCTCCCGGCGCTCCGGCGCGGCCAGCAGTGCACCGAAGGACGACTGGCTGACGATGTCGAAAAGCTCGATGTTCTTCCTGAAGAAGGCGTCCTCGTCGAAGCCGAAGCAGGCCGCGTGCTTGACGTATTCGTGGCGTTCCAGGCAGCTCTGGGTGCCCGGCATGACCTGCTCGAGGCGCCCGCGTACGTCACTGCTCAGCGGCACCGGCGCCAGCGCGCAGAAGTTTTTTTCCGGCACCTTGCCGGTCACATGATCGCAGCCTTCGCGCCACCATTGCGGGGTGTCCATACCCTCGGCCTTGAGCCGATCGGGCAGTGACGCCCAGAGCCCGTGCAAGGTCAGGCCAGCGCCCGGGCTGTCGCACTCCGGTGCGCCCCTCTGCCCGGTGCAATAGCCCGGACGCCAGCTCATGGCGAAGGTGTATTCGGAGAAGTCGCCCAGTTGGCCGGGCTGCAGCGCCCAGGCGGAAAAGCTGGCGAGCGGCCCCAGCAGAGCGACAAGAACGAAGGCGCTGAAACGGTGTGACATGGGCGGCCCCTGTTCCGCTGAGCGACCGTTTGGTGGAGCACCTTACACACAAGAATCGGACCGGCGCTCAGCCGCGTCCGGCGCGATAGGCCGCCAGCCCCTTGGCCGCCTGCCGGCGAATCACACCCTGCACCGGCGGCGCCCAGCCGAGCAGCGCGCCGCGCGGGCCCAGCGCCTGGGCGGACCACCGCCAGAGGCTGAAGTGATCGCGATGCTCGACGATCAGCCCGTCGGCGAAGCGGAAGCGCGCCTGGATGTGGTTGCTTACCCGGCGACCGGTCTGGCTGAACAGGTAGTGCGCCACCCAGCGGGCACTGCCCTGCTGCGCGTCGGCCTCGACGCCGTCGAACGTCAGGCTGAAATCCTGCGCGCGGGCGCACAGCATCCGCCACATGTCGCCCGCGGCCACTCCCCGCAGATCGGTGAACACCGGGTCGGAGAAACGCACCTCGGGCGCGTAACAGGCCGCCATGGCCTCCGCGTCGCGCTGCTGGAACGCCTGGTAGAACTGGGTGATGAGCTGCGCGTTGGGGTGGCTCATGGAGGGACTCCGAAACGTTTCGACCCGCGCAGTGTGGCGGATTGCGCAGCATCGCCGTGATTGACGATAACGACAACGTTGTGTCAAAAATCGCCAACCTTGTTTCCCCGAGCCGCGCATGTTCCGAGTCGCCCTGATCGTCTGCCCACACACCGTCTGCTCCAGCCTGAGCATGGCCGACGATGCCTTTCGCCTGGCCGAACGCCTGGCTGGCGGCGGCCTGTTCGAGCTGTCGCGGGTCAGCGAGGACGGCCGCCCGGTGGATCTCGGCCTGATGCGGACCCAGGTCGATGGCGACCTGCGCCTGGCCGAATCCGCCGATCTGGTGGTGTTGCCGGCCAGCGGCAGCAACGTGAAGGCCGCGCTTGCCGGCAACGGGGCGCTGATCGACTGGTTGCGCCAGCGGCCGCCAGCGCAGCGCCTGGCGAGCCTGTGCAGCGGCGCCTTCCTGCTCGCGGAAGCGGGACAGCTCGACGGCCACCGGGCGACCACTCACTGGGCGCTTGAGGATGCCTTCCGCCAGCGCTTCCCCGCCGTCGAGCTGTGCATCGACCGGCTGCTCACCGAGGATGGCGCGCGTTTCTGCTCCGGCGGCGCGCAGGCCGGGCTCGACCTCTGCCTGCACCTGGTCGCCCGGCTCGGCGGCGAAGCCCTGGCGCAACGCCTCGCCAGCGCCCTGGTGGTCGACCGAGAGCGGGGCAACCAGTCGCGCTTCGTTCCGCTGCTGCCGGACGCCGCCGCGCATGAATCGCCGATGACCGCGCTGCTGGCCTGGCTGCGCGCGCATCACGCCGAGCCCATCGACCTCCAGCGCCTGGCCGAGCAGGCGCACTGTTCCCCGCGAACGCTGCTGCGCCGCTTCCGCCAGGCCACCGGGCTGACGCCCGCCGGCTACCTGCAGCGGCTGCGTATCGGCGTGGCCCAGGAGGCCCTGCGCAACCCGTCCCGCTCGCTGGAACAGGTGGCCGTGCAGGTCGGCTATGCGGACCGCGCAACCTTCGCCAAGCGTTTCAAACAGCTCTGCGGCGAAACACCCGGCGCTTTCCGCCGCCGCCTGGGCGCGCAGCCGCCCGCCACGCACTGAGCCCGTCGCGGACAAAAAAAGGGAGCCCGAAGGCTCCCTTTTTTACCGGCGAATCCTCAGTGCAGGATCTGCCCGAGGAACAGACGGGTACGTTCGTTCTGCGGATTGTCGAAGAAGGTGTTCGGCTCGGCCTGCTCGACGATCTCCCCCTTGTCCATGAAGATCACCCGGTTCGCCACGGTGCGGGCGAAGCCCATTTCGTGGGTCACGCAGAGCATGGTCATGCCGTCTTCGGCCAAGCCGATCATGGTGTCGAGCACTTCCTTGACCATCTCCGGATCGAGCGCCGAGGTCGGCTCGTCGAACAGCATGATCTTCGGCTTCATGCACAGCGCCCGGGCGATCGCCACGCGCTGTTGCTGGCCGCCGGAGAGCTGGCCGGGGAACTTGTTGGCCTGCTCGGGGATGCGCACGCGCTGCAGGTAGTGCATCGCGATTTCCTCGGCCTCCTTCTTCGGCATCTTGCGCACCCACATCGGTGCCAGGGTGCAGTTCTGCAGCACGGTGAGGTGCGGGAACAGGTTGAAGTGCTGGAACACCATGCCGACTTCGCTGCGGATCGTCTCGATCTGCTTGAGGTCGTTAGTCAGCTCGATACCGTCGACGATGATGCTGCCCTGCTGGTGTTCTTCCAGCCGGTTGATGCAGCGGATGGTGGTCGACTTGCCGGAGCCGGAAGGCCCGCAGAGGACGATGCGCTCGCCCTGCTGCACGTTGAGGTTGATGTCCTTCAGCACATGGAACTGGCCGTACCACTTGTTCACGCCTTGCAGCTGGATGATCGGCTCGGCATTGGTTTGCAGGTTGGGTTGGTTCATCAGGGGCTCCTAACGCTTGTGGCCGGTGTTGAGCTTGTTCTCCAGGTGCATGGAGTAGCGCGACATGCCGAAACAGAAAATCCAGTAGACCAGGGCGGCGAACACGTAGCCCTCGGTGGACATCCCCAGCCACGCCGGGTCGGCCGTGGCGCGCTTGATGCTGTTGAGGAAGTCGAACAGGCCGATAATGATCACCAGGCTGGTGTCCTTGAACAGCGCGATGAAGGTGTTGACGATCCCGGGGATCACAAGTTTCAGCGCCTGCGGCAGGATCACCAGGCTCATGGTCCTCCAATAGCCGAGACCCATGGCGGCCGCGGCCTCGTACTGGCCCTTGGGAATCGCCTGCATGCCTCCGCGTACCACTTCGGCGATGTAGGCGGCCTCGAAGAAGATCACCATCACCATCGCGCGCAACAGCTTGTCGAGGTTCATGCCTTCAGGCAGGAACAGCGGCAGCATCACCGAGGACATGAAAAGCACGGTGATCAGCGGTACGCCGCGCCAGAACTCGATGAAGGTCACGCTGAGCACCTTGATCGCCGGCATGTTGGAGCGCCGCCCCAGAGCCAGCAGGATACCCAGCGGCAAAGCGCCGGCGATGCCGACGGCGGCGATCACCACGGTCAGCATCAGGCCGCCCCACTGCGACGTGGGCACCTGCTGCAGGCCGAGGAAGCCGCCGTGCAGCAGCCAGTAGGCGAGGATCGGGTAGATCACCAGGAAGGCGATGCCGTATTTCGCCTTGAAGGCGAAACGCTTGAAGAACAGCGGCGCGGCACCGACGATCGCCAGGATCACCGTCAGGTCGACACGCCAGCGCAGTTCGGCCGGGTAGAAGCCGTACATGAACTGGCCGAAGCGGTCGCTGATGAAGACCCAGCAGGCGCCTTCGCGGCTGCAATCGGCGCGGGTGGTGCCGACCCAGTCGGCCTTGAAGATCGCCCACTCCAGCAACGGTGGAACGATCAGCCAGACGAGGTAGAGGCCGATCAGGGTGAGGATGGTGTTGAACACGCCGGAGAACAGGTTGGCCCGCATCCAGGCGATCGGCCCGAAGCTGAGCGCCGGTGGCGGCATGTCGGGCTTGAAGGTATGTGTGGTCATGGCAGCCCCTTACCGCTCGATCAGCGCGATGCGCTTGTTGTACCAGTTCATCAGCAGCGAAATGCTGATGCTGATGGCCAGGTAGACGCTCATGGTGATGGCCATGGTTTCGATTGCCTGACCGGTCTGGTTGAGCACCGTGCCGGAGAACAGCGAGACCATGTCCGGGTAGCCGATACCGGCCGCCAGCGAGGAGTTCTTCGCCAGGTTGAGATACTGGCTGGTGAGCGGCGGGATGATCACGCGCATGGCCTGCGGGATGATCACCAGGCGCAGCAGTTGCCCCGGACGCAGGCCCAGCGAACTGGCGGCCTCGGTCTGCCCGTGGCTGACCGACTGGATGCCCGCGCGCACGGTTTCACCGATGAACGCCGCGGTATAGATCGACAGCGCGAGGACGATGGACACCAACTCCGGGATCATCACCCAGCCGCCACGGAAGTTGAAACCCTGCAGCACCGGCACTTCCCAGTGCAGCGGCAGGCCGGCGACCAGCATGGTCAGGCCCGGCAGCACGACGATCAGCGCCAGGCTGGTCAGCGCTACCGGGAACCGCTGGCCGGTCGCATGCCGACGGGCTTTGGCCCAGCGCCACAGGGCGACGATCCCGACCAGCGCCACCAGAACCGACAGCACGAACGGCCAGAAGGCCTCGGCGGGCACCGGCGACGGCATCTGCAGGCCGCGGTTGTTGACGAAGAACAGGTCACCGAAGTTGAGGCTCTGCCGCGGATTCGGCAGCGGGCCAAGTACGGCGAAGTACCAGAAGAAGATCTGCAGCAGCGGCGGGATATTGCGGAAGGTCTCGATGTAGACCGTGGCGAGCTTGCGGATCAGCCAGTTGGGCGACAGCCGCGCAACGCCGAGAATGAAGCCAAGCACGGTGGCGAGGATGATACCGACCACCGACACCAGCAATGTATTGAGCAGGCCGACGAAAAACACCCGGCCATAGGTATCGGCCTCGGTGTAGTCGATCAGGTGCTGGGAAATGCCGAACCCGGCACTGTTGCCGAGAAAACCGAAACCGGAAGTGATGCCGCGGTGTTCCAGGTTGGTCTGCGCGTTATCGAACAGGTACCAGCCGAAGCTGACCACGAGAATAACGGCGAGTATCTGGAAAACCCACGCACGTACCTGAGGATCGGTCCAGACCGATCCACGCTGGCGCGGGGCTTGTGCTGTGTTTTGCATAGGAGCCCTCTTTGAAGTCCAACGCCCACGAGTGTGGGCGTCAGGCTTCATCTGGTCAGAACGAACCAGCCCGCACGAGGCGGGCTGGGGCGACGGTCAGCGCACCGGCGGTGCGTATTGCAGACCACCTTTGTTCCACAGGGCGTTGAGGCCACGCTCGATCTTCAGCTCGCTGCCGGCACCGACGTTGCGCTCGAAGACTTCACCGTAGTTGCCGACTTCCTTGACGATCTTGACGACCCAGTCCTTCGGCAGCTTCAGGTCCTTGCCGAACTCGCCTTCGGTACCCAGCAGGCGGGCGATGTCCGGGTTCTTGGTGGACTTGGCGGTCTCTTCGACGTTCTTCGAAGTGATGCCCAGTTCCTCGGCGTTGACCATCGCGAAGAGGGTCCAGCGAACGATGTCGAACCATTCCTCGTCACCCTGACGAACGGACGGGCCGAGCGGCTCCTTGGAGATGACTTCCGGCAGCACCACGTAATCGTCCGGCGCAGCCAGCTTGATGCGCTGCGCGTACAGCTGCGACTGGTCGGAGGTCAGCACGTCGCAACGGCCGGACTCGACCGACTTGGCGCTCTCGTCCGAGGTGTCGTAAGTGATGGGGGTGTATTTGAGGTTGTTGGCGCGGAAGTAGTCCGACAGGTTCAGCTCGGTGGTGGTACCGGCCTGGATGCAAACGGTGGCGCCGTCGAGTTCCTTGGCACTGGAAACGCCGAGCTTCTTGTTCACCAGGAAGCCCTGGCCGTCGTAGTAGGTCACGCCGGTGAAGTTCAGGCCCATCGCGGCATCGCGCGAGCTGGTCCAGGTGGTATTGCGCGAGAGCACGTCGACTTCCCCGGACTGCAGCGCCGTGAAGCGCTCCTTGGCGGTCAGCGGGCTGAACTTGACCTTGCTCGCATCACCGAAAACGGCAGCCGCGACCGCGCGGCAGACATCCACGTCGATCCCTTTGTACTGGCCCTTGGCGTCGGCATAGGAGAAGCCCGGCAGACCGTCACTGATACCGCACTGGACGAAGCCTTTCTTCTGTACTGCATCGAGGGTAGCGCCGGCTTGCGCGAAGCTGCTAACACCGAGTACCGCTGCCGTGGTGAGCACAGCGAGAGTGGATTTCACCATCTTCATCAAAACCTCCAATTGCCTTTTGTTGTGTCGGAGTCTCGGCCGCTCACCGCACCCTTGTGGGGCTTACCATCCCTGATGAGCGGGATGGCCGGTTGCGGACCAGAGCCTGGACGATGCGGCGGGCGATCCTGCCGGCGCTCATCCAGACCTTGCCTGCTGATCAAAGCAGGCGGGAGACGTAACGAGCCAAGCGTAGCGCCTTGCGGCGCAGCGTGACGGGAAACCTGTTCTACGTGGGTTGGCGATGGCGTTGCGGTACAGTTGTTACCGTTACAGTCGCCGCGATCAGATTAGCAAAGCGCGTACCAACCCATTGGAAAAGCTCGATAAAAATGGGTCAATACCAAAACTTCCAGCGGTGCGACATCTTCTTTCCTGAACCGCCTGAACCTTCGACAACCTCGGCACCAAAAATGTGCCAAAGCACCAACTTGGAGCACACATGAGCGACGCATTGATTCTTAACCCCACACGGCAGGCAGACGCGTGCGTAATCTGGTTGCACGGCCTGGGCGCCGACCGCTACGACTTCGAGCCGGTTGCAGTTGCACTCCAGCAGCGCATGGACAGTCTGCGCTTCGTGTTGCCACAGGCGCCGACTCAGCCGGTGACCATCAACAACGGCTACGCGATGCCGAGTTGGTACGACATCCTGGCCATCAGCGGTGAAGCGCGAGCCATCGATCGCGACCAGATGGAGCGTTCCGCGCAGCACGTGATCGACCTGATCGAAGCGCAGCGCGACGCAGGCATCGACCCGCGGCGGATCTTCCTCGCCGGTTTCTCCCAGGGCGGCGCCGTGGTGCAGCACACCGCCTTTCTGCGCTGGACCGGTCCGCTGGGTGGCGTGCTCGCGCTGTCGACCTATGCGCCCACCTTCAGCGATGCACTGGAGTTCAACGAGACGCAGCGGAGCCTGCCGGTGCTCTGCCTGCACGGACGTCACGACGATGTGGTGCCGCCCGCCCTGGGCCGCGCCGCTTACGACTTCCTCGCCGCGCGCGACATTCCGGTGCAGTGGAAGGACTACCCGATGGCCCACGCGGTGGTGCCCGAAGAAGTGATGGACATCGCGGCCTGGCTGGCGGAACGTCTGAAGTGAGAGCGGGCAGTCGCTGAGCGGCCGTCACGGGTTGGCCCCTGCGGGCCCGCTCGCTGCCGAGCCGGCCGACTATGTTCAGATTCGTTGCTGGCACTTTGCCCTAGGAATACTGTCCATTCCCCGACGTTCGCCAAACGACAGGAAAAACACGCAATGCCCGCAGCGCCCTCCCTCGCCAACCACGCCGGATGCCCGGCATGAAGACGATGCCTTGGCAGGCGGACCTGTCGACGCTGCGCCAGCTGGAGCTGCTGGAAGACGTCAGCGATGAGGTGCTGCAGGCGGTTAGCGGCGAATTCGAGCTCTGCGAACTGGATATCGGCGAGATCCTGCTCTCGCCGTTCAACCCCAATGCCTACCTCTATCTGATCCTCGAGGGCCAGTTGAAGCTCTATCTCGGCTCGCTGGACAATCAGTCGGTGATCAGCCTGCTTCCTGGCGAATGCGCTGGCGAGATAAGCGTGATCGACCGCCAGCCACCCTCGGCCTACATCGTCGCCGAAGGCAAGTGCCGCCTCCTGCGCCTGCCGCGCCAGGCGCTGTTCGAGCTGCTCTGCCGCTCGCCGCACGCCATGGAAAAACTTCTGGAAATGCTCTGCGGCAGGGTTCGTCGCGGCAACAGCATCATTCTCGACACCGAACAGAATGCCAATGTCGACACCCTCACCGGGCTGTTCAACCGACGCTGGCTGGAGCACGTCTACGAGCGCGAAAGTACCCGCTGCGCCTTCAATGATCAGGACCTGTGCATGCTCATGCTCGATGTCGATCACTTCAAGGCCTACAACGACAAGTTCGGTCATCTGGCCGGCGACTACGCCCTGTGCCTGGTATCCCATACCCTGCGCAACCAGCTGCGACCCAAGGACAGCATGGTGCGTTTCGGCGGCGAGGAGTTCGTCATCCTGCTCCCCGAAATGAGCCGCGACGAAGCCCGCGGGATCGGCGAACGCCTGCGTCAAAGCCTCGAGCAGATCAATACCTTCTATTCCCCCGTCGGCGTTCTGCCCGGCGTCACCGTATCCATCGGACTTGGCCAGATGGAACCCGGCGACACGCTGAAAAGCCTCATCTCCCGCGCCGACGCCGCGCTCTACCAGGCCAAGCAGCATGGCCGCAACCGCCTCTGCGGCTGACCCTTTCCGCCTCATCCGGTCCCGGCGCCCGCCCTCCGCGGCGCTTCGCCCTGTGGGCTTCTTGCTTTACACTGCCAGGCGTTCATTCCATAACCAAACTGACGAGATCATCGTGCTCAAAGCACTCAAGAAAATGTTCGGCAAAGCCGAAGAGTCCGTCATTGGCGGCGTATCCAGCCCAATCGCCTCCCCTTCCAGCGCCGATCGTGGCCTGCCGTCCTTCCAGAACAAGCCCGCTGCCGAGCGTGAAAGCACGCCGAGCCGCCCCGCCGCAGAGGCCGAGAAGCCTTCCGAGCGCAAACCCGCCCGTCCGCGCCGCGAGCGCAGCGCCAAGGCACCCGTGGCGGACAACTGGACCCTCGCCGACTTCCAGGTCGAGCCGGCCGAAGGCAAGACCCGCTTCCACGACTTCAAGCTCGATCCGCGCCTGATGCACGCCATCCACGACCTCGGCTTTCCCTACTGCACGCCGATCCAGGCGCAGGTGCTGGGCTTCACCCTCAAGGGCCAGGACGCCATCGGCCGCGCCCAAACTGGCACCGGCAAGACCGCCGCCTTCCTCATCTCGATCATCACTCAGTTGCTGCAGACCCCGCCGCCCAAGGAACGTTACATGGGCGAGCCGCGCGCGCTGATCATCGCCCCGACCCGCGAGCTGGTGGTGCAGATCGCCAAGGATGCGGCGGCGCTGACCAAGTACAGCGGCCTCAACGTGATGACCTTCGTCGGCGGCATGGACTTCGACAAGCAGCTCAAGCAACTGGAGGCCCGCTACTGCGACATCCTGGTGGCCACGCCAGGGCGCCTGCTGGACTTCAACCAGCGTGGCGAAGTGCATCTGGACATGGTCGAGGTGATGGTGCTCGACGAAGCCGACCGCATGCTCGACATGGGCTTCATCCCGCAGGTGCGGCAGATCATCCGGCAGACGCCGATGAAGGGGGAGCGTCAGACCCTGCTGTTCTCCGCCACCTTCACCGAAGACGTGATGAATCTCGCCAAGCAGTGGACCACGGAGCCGGCGATCGTCGAGATCGAACCGGAAACCGTCGCCAGCGACAACGTCGAGCAGCACGTCTACGCGGTCGCCGGCAGCGACAAGTACAAGCTGCTGTACAACCTCATCACGCAGAACGACTGGGTGCGGGTGATGGTCTTCGCCAACCGCAAGGACGAAGTGAGGCGCATCGAGGAGCGCCTGACCCGTGACGGCATCAGCGCCGCGCAGATGTCCGGTGACGTGCCGCAGCACAAGCGCATCCGTACCCTGGAAGACTTCCGCGAAGGCAAGATCCGCGTGATGGTCGCCACCGACGTCGCCGGCCGCGGCATCCACGTCGATGCCATCAGCCACGTGATCAACTTCACCCTGCCGGAAGACCCGGACGACTACGTGCACCGCATCGGCCGTACTGGTCGCGCCGGCGCCAGCGGCACCTCGATCAGCTTCGCCGGCGAGGACGACGCCTTCGCCCTGCCGCCGATCGAAGAACTGATGGGCCGCAAGATCACCTGCGAAATGCCGCCGGACGAATTGCTCAAGCCGGTGCCGCGCAAGCACTGATCGCCGACGAAGAAACGGAGCTTCAGGGCTCCGTTTTCGTTCCGCGCCGCTCATGCCCTTCTGGCAAAGCGAAGCGCGCTCCGCCAGACTCGCTCATCGCCCCAGGGAACGACGCCATGACCGAGCGCTTCGATGCCGCCAACCTCACCCACGCCGTCCAGGCCGGCATCCTCCAGCCTGGCCAGGAGCAGGCGCTGCTGGCCTTCCTGCGCCGCCAGAAACCGGACCAGCCTAGCTTCCAGCTCGCCCACGTCGCCTACTACTTCGGCGCCGTGCTGATCATAGGGGCGCTCGGCTGGCTGCTCACCGAGGCGTGGATGCGCATCGGCGAAATTGCCCTGCTGGTGATTGCCATCGTCTACATGGCCCTGTTTACCCTCTGCGGCCTGGGCCTCTGGCGCCGCGGCCTGCAGATTCCCGGCGGGCTGCTCGGCGCGGTGGCGGTGAGCCTGACGCCGCTGGCAACCTTCGCCCTGCAGCGCCTGCTCGGCTGGTGGCCGGAGGATGACGGGCTCGGCGATTACCACGACTACTACGTCTACGTGCGCAGCGGCTGGCTCGGCATGGAGGCGGCGACCGTGCTGGTCGGGCTGCTGACGCTGCGCCTGCTGCCCTTTCCTTTCATCGTCATGCCGCTGGCAGTGGCGCTGTGGTTCATGTCGATGGACCTGACCGACCTGCTCTATGGCACGGACTTCAGCTGGGAACAGCGGCGCTGGGTGTCGCTCTGGTTCGGCCTGGCGCTGATTCTTGCCAGCCTGCTGGTGGACGGGCGAACACGACGCGACTTCGCCTTCTGGGGCTACCTCGCCGGGCTGCTGGCGTTCTGGGGCGGACTGACCCTGATGGACAGCGGCAGCGAGCTGGGCAAGGCCTTCTACTGCCTGATCAACCTCTCCCTGATGGGCATCGCGGTGGCCCTGCGCCGGCCGCTGTTCATGGTCTTCGGCGCGCTCGGGGTGGCGGCCTACCTGGGCTACCTGTCGTACCGGGTATTCGCCGACTCCCTGCTGTTCCCGATCGTGCTGACGCTGATCGGCATCGGCCTGATCGGCATCGGCGTCGCCTATCAGAAACGCCGCGAGACCCTGACGGATAACCTGCGCCAGGCGCTGCCGGAAAGCCTGCTGGCGTTGCTTCCCGCCCTGCGGCGCTGATCCCGACGAAGCTGACGCGGGTCAGCACGGGGCTCTAGCCGAGAGCTACTCTGAAAACACGCCAACGCTTGGCGGGAGGCTTGCCATGGACAACTTCCACCTCATGATTTTCCTTCTGGTCGCAGGGTTCCTGCTGCTCGGCATCGGCTTCACCTTCCGCGAGAAGGAATGGGGCGTCTGGATGACCGGCGTGGGCGGCCTGTCGATGCTCGCGCCGATCGCCCTGGGCATCTACATCGGGCTCAACTGAAGCGACTGCTGGCGCCTCGGCTGTCGAGGCTGCCCGCGCAGGGGCGACGGGCAGCG
This sequence comes from Pseudomonas sp. UBA3153, assembly GCF_002364635.1. Taxonomy (NCBI): domain Bacteria; kingdom Pseudomonadati; phylum Pseudomonadota; class Gammaproteobacteria; order Pseudomonadales; family Pseudomonadaceae; genus Pseudomonas; species Pseudomonas sp. UBA3153. Next base: position 21,878 of record NZ_DEYR01000005.1, on the reverse strand, counting down.
GCAGCAACCCAAGTGGCTCCGTACAAGCCGGCTGAAACTACTTTTCCCAGCGCCCGGCGGCATCCTCGTCGCTGGCGCGCCCTTCCACCCAGCGCGGACCTTCGGCGGTGTCTTCCTTCTTCCAGAACGGCGCGCGAGTCTTCAGGTAGTCCATGACGAAATCGCAGGCCGCGAACGCGGCCTGGCGGTGGGCGCTGGCGGTGCCGACGAAGACGATCGGCTCGCCCGGTTGCAGCGCGCCGACCCGGTGCAATACGTCGATGCGTAGCAGCGGCCAGCGCCGCTCGGCTTCGGCGACGATCTTCGCCAGGGCCTTCTCGGTCATGCCGGGCGCGTGCTCGAGGAACATCCCCGCCACCTCGCGGCCGTCGTTGAAATCGCGCACGTAGCCGACGAAGCCGACCACTGCGCCGATACCGACATTCGCCGCATGCAGCGCATTGAGTTCGGCTCCGGGATCGAAGGCTGTCGCCTGCACGCGAATCGCCATCTCAGCCTCCGGTGACGGTGGGGAAGAAGGCCACCTGATCGCCGTCCTGCAGCGGCTCGGCGAGGCTGCACAGCTCGTCGTTGCGCGCACACATCAGGTTGGGCTCGGCGAGCACGTCCCAGGCGCCGCCGCGCGTCAGCAACACTTGCCGCAGGTCGTCGAGGCAGGCGAAGCGCGTGTCCCAGGGCAGCTGTTCGCTGTCCAGGCCGAGGCTTTCGCGGTAGTGGGCGAAATACTGCACGCGGATCATCACGCCTCCCCTGCAACGAAGTGGCCGCTCTTGCCGCCAAGCTTCTCCAGCAGGCGGATGCCCTCGATGAGCATGCCGCGGTCCACCGCCTTGCACATGTCGTAGATCGTCAGCGCGGCGACGCTGGCGGCGGTGAGCGCTTCCATTTCCACGCCGGTCTGCCCGGCCAGCCTGCAGCGGGCGACGATGCGCACGCTGTCGTCGCCCTCGGCGCTCAGCTCGACCTTGACGCTGGTGAGCATCAGCGGATGGCACAGCGGGATCAGCTCGGAGGTCTTCTTCGCCGCCTGGATGCCGGCGATGCGCGCGACGGCGAACACGTCCCCCTTCGGATGGCCACCCTGCTGGATCATCGCCAGGGTCGCCGGGAGCATGCGCACCCGCGCTTCGGCGGTGGCTTCGCGCGCGGTCACCGCCTTTTCGGTGACGTCGACCATGTTGGCGCGGCCTTGGGAATCGAGGTGGGTCAGCATGGGAATCGTCCGCCGTTGAAAGCCGGCAGTTTACAACGAAGGTGCCGCGCTGCGTGCCTGGGGGCGGCACGCAGCGACGGGATGAAGGCACCGCCGGGAGGGCGGTGCGCATGGCTTACATGTGCGCTTCGGCGTACTCCGCGAGGATCGAACGCGGCACGCCCTGCAGGGTGATGTGCACGCCGTGGGGGAAATCCTTGAAACGCTCCGTGAGGTAGGTGAGGCCCGAGCTGGTGGCGGACAGGTAGGGCGTATCGATCTGCGCCAGGTTGCCCAGGCAGATCACCTTCGAGCCTGCGCCGGCACGGGTGATGATGGTTTTCATCTGGTGCGGGGTGAGGTTCTGGCACTCGTCGATGAGGATCAGGCTCTGCTGGAAGCTGCGCCCGCGGATGTAGTTGAGCGATTTGAACTGCAACGGGACCTTTTGCAGGATGTAGTCGACGCTGCCGTGGGTGTTCTCGTCGTCCATGTGCAGCGCTTCGAGGTTGTCGGTGATGGCGCCGAGCCAGGGCTCCATCTTCTCGGCCTCGGTGCCGGGCAGGAAGCCGATGTCCTCGTCGAGTCCCTGCACGCTGCGGGTGGCGATGATGCGCCGGTAACGCTTGGTCACCATGGTCTGCTCGATGGCAGCGGCCAGCGCGAGGATGGTCTTGCCGGAGCCGGCGGCCCCGGTCAGATTGACCAGATGGATGTCCGGGTCGAGCAACGCGAACAGCGCCAGCGCCTGGTGGATGTCCCGCGGGCGCAGGCCCCAGGCTTCCTGGTGCAGCAGCGGCTCCTGGTGCATGTCGAGGATCAGCAGCTCGCTCTCGCGAATGCCCTTCACCCAGCCGACGAAACCCTGCTCGTCGAGGATGAACTCGTTGACATGCACCGCCGGCAGGTTGTCGGTGAGCTGGACGCGGTGCCAGGTGCGACCGTGGTCCTGGCGGGTATCAACCTTGGCCACGCGGTCCCAGAACGAGCCGGTCATGCTGTGATAGCCACGCGAGAGCATGTCGACGTCGTCGATCAGCTGGTCGGAGTGGTATTCCTCGGCATCGATCCCGCAGGCACGCGCCTTCAGGCGCATGTTGATGTCCTTGGTCACCAGCACCACCAGCTCGCCGGGGAAGCGGCTGCGCAGCTCCACCAGCTGGTTGATGATCTTGTTGTCGTTGAGGTGCTCGGGCAGCCAGGTGATCGGCTCCGCGCGTTTGCTCATCAGGATCGACAACGTGCCCTTGGGCCCGCTCTTGCCGCGCTGGATAGGTACGCCCTTCTCCACCTCCTCCGGGGTGGCATCCCCGAGTACCTTGTCGATCAGGCGGATCGCCTGGCGGCACTCCGCGGCGACGCTGTGTTTACCGGTCTTGAGACTGTCGAGTTCCTCCAGCACGGTCATCGGGATGGCGACATGGTGCTCCTGGAAATTGAGCAAGGCGTTTGGATCGTGGATCAGGACGTTGGTATCGAGGACGTAGAGGATTGGCTGGGTAGAGCTTGAGCGTCCGTGGTCATCCATACTCGGTCACCTTTTCGAGAGGCCAGGCGACGGAATGCCGGAACAGCGCTCCGCCGCGAAGGGACCGCCGACTCCCTGCGTCATGGACGCGGGGGACTGCATGCAAGGTGCGGACTGGGGGACGCCACCTGTCTGCAGGAATCGGCTGTCTGAAAACGTTCATACAGCAGTTTCGATGACGACAAGAAGTCTTTTTTCCTGCTGGGCGGCCTTTTTTGTCACAGCGACGAAATGACCTTGGCGAGGCCGACCGGCACCGTTAAAGTCGAAAGTCCGCCCCACCGGAACCTGCCATAAAAATCGCCCTTGCGGTTTCCGGCACTTCCTGCGAAACGCCCGTCCTTGATGCGTTCCGGCACTTCTCTCGCCGTCCCGCCCCGCTATCGCCCCGCCTTATCGCCTTCATAGCTGGAGCCCTGCACCGGGTAACGCCTAGAATCGGCGCCGACCTTATGGAGATGACGACGCATGCTGATGGTGATTTCACCGGCCAAGACGCTGGACTACGACACCCCGCCGACCACCGCCAAACACAGCCTTCCGCAGCACCTGGACGATGCCCAGATACTGGTCGAGCAGCTGCGCGCCATGAGCCCGGCGCAGATCGGCGAACTGATGCACCTCTCGGACAAGCTCGCCGGCCTCAACGCCGCGCGTTACGGCAGCTGGACCCCGGACTTCAGTCCGGCCAACGCCAAGCAGGCACTGCTGGCGTTCAAGGGCGATGTCTACACCGGCCTCGCCGCGGAGGACTTCACCGAGAAGGACTTCGCCTTCGCCCAGCAGCACCTGCGCATGCTGTCCGGCCTCTATGGCCTGTTGCGCCCGCTCGACCTGATGCAGCCGTATCGCCTGGAAATGGGCACCAAGCTGGCCAACCCGCGCGGCGCGGATCTCTACGCCTTCTGGGGCGAGCGCATCACCGGCTGGCTCAACGAAGCCCTGGCCGCGCAGGGCGACGACGTTCTCCTCAACCTGGCATCGAAGGAGTACTTCTCCTCCGTCAAACGCAAGGCGCTCGCCGGCCGCATCATCGACACCGAGTTCAAGGACCTGAAGAACGGCCAGTACAAGATCATCAGCTTCTACGCGAAGAAGGCCCGGGGGCTGATGGCGCGCTACGTGATCAAGGAGCGCCTGAAGGACCCGCACCAGCTGCAGGCCTTCGACTACGCCGGCTACCGCTTCAGCGCCGACCAGTCGAGCGCGGACAGCCTGGTGTTCCTGCGCGACGAGCCAAAGGACTGACCGAGCCGCCAGACGCATGGCGGTAGCCGTCCGCCACGCTTCTTGTTGTACGATGTCGCAGCGCTTGCCGCACCTTGGTCGCCTGGCAATTCGACCAAGGCCGGGCTTGCGCATGACAACTACAACAAGAAGGAACTGCCACATGAGCCAACCCGTCGTCCTGATCACAGGATGCTCCAGCGGCATCGGCCGCGCGCTGGCCGACACCTTCAAGCGCGGCGGCTACCAGGTCTGGGCCAGCGCCCGTAAGTCCGAGGACCTGGCCTCCCTGGAAAGCGCCGGCTTCAACGCCGTGCAGCTCGACGTCAACGACGCCAGCGCGGTCCACCGCCTGGCCGAACGCCTGCTGAAAAATGCCGGGCGCCTCGACGTGTTGATCAACAACGCCGGCTACGGCGCGATGGGCCCGCTGCTGGACGGCGGCGCCGAAGCCCTGCGCCGGCAATTCGAAACCAACGTGTTCTCGGTGGTCGGCGTGACCCGCGCCTGCTTCCCGCTGCTGCGCGAGAGCCGCGGCCTAGTGATCAACATCGGCAGCGTGTCCAGCGTCCTGGTGACCCCCTTCGCCGGCGCCTACTGCGCCTCCAAGGCGGCGGTGCACGCGCTGTCCGATGCCTTGCGCATGGAGCTGGCGCCGTTCGCCATCGAGGTGATGGAAGTGCAGCCCGGCGCGATCGCCTCGAGCTTCGGCACCAATGCCAGCCGCGAGGCCGAATCGCTGATCGGCGAAGACTCGCCCTGGTGGCCGATCCGCGACGGCATCCGCGCCCGCGCCAACGCCTCGCAGGACAATCCGACACCGGCCAGCGACTTCGCCCAGCAGTTGTTCGACGCCGTGCGCCGCCCGCAGCGCCCGCGCCTGTTGCGCCTGGGCAACGGCAGCCAGGCGCTGCCGCTGCTGGCGCGCTGGTTGCCCAAGGGCCTGCTGGAAAAGGGCCTGCGCCGGCGCTTCGGCCTGAACGTGGCGCTGTGAAGCCGCCGATCCGCTGCGCCTGTAGAATCGGCACTCCCTTCGCTGACAAGGCCTCGCCGTGCTCAACTACCTCTGGTTCTTCGCCGCCGCGCTGTTCGAGATCGCCGGCTGCTACGCCTTCTGGCTGTGGCTGCGGATGGACCGCAGCGCGCTGTGGATCGCCCCCGGCCTGCTGGCGCTGACGGCCTTCGCGCTGATCCTCACCCGCGTCGAAGCCGAGTTCGCTGGCCGCACCTATGCGGCCTACGGGGGCGTGTACGTCTGCTCGGCGCTGTTCTGGCTGGCCTTCGTCGAGCGTACCCGCCCGTTGCCCAGCGACTACCTCGGCGGTGCGGTGTGCCTGCTGGGCGCGGCGATCATTCTCTTCGGCCCGCGCCTTTCGCACAGCTGACTCGACCACGCGCTGCTGACCCTGGCCGGTGGCCGGCCGGGCCTGCGCTGAAGGGCGGGCTGGCGCCGCGGCTGCGCCGGCGCCCGGTCGACTACATCGAAGAGCACCTGGAGCAGGCCATCAGCCTCGGTCAGCTGGCCGGCATCGCGGGGCTGTCCGAATACACTTCGCGCGGATGTTCCGCGAAAGCTTCGGCCTGCCGCCGCACCGCTACCTGCTGGCCCGGCATCTGCAACGCGTCAGGGAACTGCTGCGCGACAGCCCTCCGGTGCTCGGCGACATCGCCCTGGCCCGCGGCTTCGCCAGCGCCAGCCACTTCAGCAACCGCTTCCGCCCGAATTCGGCGGCACGCCGGGCCACCCTGAGCGGCCCGCGCCAGCATGCGTGCGCCGGGCTCGTGCAACTTACCGAACATGGTTTCCCGGCTGACGAACGCCCGCCAACGGGTGCCCAAGCGCAGCGGCGCATGCGAGAATTGCCGGTTCACGACTCGCAGCGACCGAGCATGTCGAAACCCTCATCGCCCCATTCCGCCGTGCCGCCGCGCCCGGACCTCCGCCGGGGCCTGCCTGACGATTGGCGGGCCGACTTCGACCCTGCCTGCCTGGAGCGGGCCGCGGCGTACGCCGAACAGGGCCGCGCGACGCTGCTGGAAGTGGAAGAACTGAAGCTGCGCGCACTCTGCTCCGGCAGCACCGACCTGCCCTATCGGCAGACCGTTCGCCTGCACGCGCAGGGCGCCGGCTGGACGATCCACGGCAGCTGCAGCTGCCCGGTCGGACGCAACTGCAAGCACGCTGCGGCCGCCCTGCTGACCCTGCAGCGCCAGCTTGATCGCCACGACGCGCTGCCCAGCGTCAACGCGCCGGAGGAGATCCTTCGCGACGACCTGCAACCGCAGCCGCTGCTCAGCCTGAACAGCCACGTGCGCGTACATTTCGACGCACGCAAGGGGCGCATGACCGAACAGACCCAGCACCGCGCCGCCCTTGCCTTCGAGTACGCCGGGCACCTGGCGCACGGGCGGCAGAACCGCGACCTGGTGGTGCCGCTCGCCGACCACCGGCAGCTGCGCATCCGCCGTCAGCTGGACACCGAAGCGGCGCTGCGCCGCGAACTCGGCCAGTACGGCTTCAGCGTCGCCCTGCGGGTCAGCGAAGCGCTGCCGGAAAAGGCCGGCGAGGCCTTCGAGCTGCCCTCCGACGCCGCCTGGCTGAGCTTCGTCCGTCAAGGCCTGCCCCGCCTGCGCGAGCAGGGCTGGCGCATCCTGATCCGCCCGGAATTCCTCTTCCACCTGGCCGAAATCGACGCCTGGTATTCGCGTCTGGAAGAAACCCCGGAGCCGAACTGGTTTGATCTGGAGATGGGGGTCGAAGTCGAGGGCCGCCGCGTCAGCCTGCTTCCGGTGCTGCTCCACGCGATCCGCCATACGCCCTGGCTGCTCAGCGCCGACACGCTGCACAAGCGGCGCGACGACGAGACGCTGATGGTGCCGCTGCCCGGCGACGGGCGCCGCGTCGCCCTGCCGTTCGCACGCCTGAAACCGCTGCTCGGCGCGCTCGGCGACCTGTTCTTCCGCGACCCGCCGCTGGAACAGGATCGCCTGCGCCTGGCCAAGCCGGATGCCGCACGACTGGCCGGCATGCAGGCCAGCCTCGCACTGGAGTGGCAGGGTGGCGAACGCCTGCTGCGCTTCGCCGAACGCCTGCGCGAATTGCCCCAGCAGGCGGCTGAAGCGCCCGAGGGCCTGCGCGCGCAACTGCGTCCTTACCAGGCCCAAGGCCTGGCATGGATGCAGGCGCTGCGCGAGCTGGAAGCCGGCGGCGTGCTGGCCGACGACATGGGCTTGGGCAAGACCCTGCAGACCCTCGCCCACGTACTCGCGGAAAAAAACGCCGGACGCCTGACCCGCCCGGCACTGATCGTCATGCCCACCAGTCTGATCCCCAACTGGCAGGACGAAGCGGCGCGTTTTGCCCCGGATCTGCGCGTGCTGGCGCTGCATGGTCCACGTCGGCGAGCGCACTTTGCCAGACTCGACCAGTACGACCTGCTGCTCACCACTTATGCGCTGCTGCCGCGCGACACCAAGGTGCTCGCCGCGCAACCCTTCCACCTGCTGATCCTCGACGAGGCGCAGAACGTCAAGAATGCCCGCAGCAAGGCGGCCCAGGCGGCGCGCGAACTCGAGGCCGGGCAGCGCCTGTGCCTGACCGGCACGCCGCTGGAGAATCACCTGGGCGAACTCTGGGCGCTGTTCGGCTTCCTGATGCCCGGCTGGCTGGGCAACGAGAAGAGCTTCAACCAGGCCTACCGCGCACCGATCGAGAAACATTCCGATAACGCCCGCCTGGTCCAGCTGAACGCTCGCGTGCGCCCGTTCCTGCTGCGCCGCACGAAGGAGCAGGTGGCGCGCGAGCTGCCGCCGAAGACCGAAATGATCCAATGGGTCGAACTCAGCGACGCCCAGCGCGACCGCTACGAGACGCTGCGCCTGGCTATGGATCGCAAGGTCCGCGAGGAGATCGGCCGCCAGGGCCTGGCGCGCAGCCAGATCATCATCCTCGAGGCGCTGCTGCGGCTGCGCCAGGCCTGCTGCGACCTGCGCCTGCTGGAGGGCGAGAAGACGCCCTACAAGCCCGAGCATTCGGCCAAGCTGGCGACCCTGCTGGAAATGCTCGAGGCGCTCTTCAGTGAAAACCGGCGGGTACTGCTTTTCTCCCAGTTCACCGGCATGCTCGAGCTGATCGAGGCTGAACTGCAGCGACGCAAGATTCCCTACGCGCTGCTCACCGGCGCGACGCGCGACCGACGAACGCCGGTGCAGCGGTTCCAGGCCGGCACGCTGCCGATCTTCCTGATCAGCCTCAAGGCCGGCGGCGCCGGGCTCAACCTCACCGCCGCCGACACCGTGATCCACTTCGATCCCTGGTGGAACCCGGCCGCCGAGGCGCAGGCCAGCGACCGCGCCTACCGCATCGGCCAGGACAAGCCGGTGTTCGTCTACAAGCTGATCGCGCGTGGCAGCGTCGAGGAGAAGATCCAGCAGTTACAGGAGACCAAGGCCGGCCTGGCCCGTGGCGTGCTGGAGGGCGGCTCGCAGGGCGAATGGAAGATGACCGAAGAAGAGGTGGACCGGCTGCTGGCGCCGCTGGATGCCTGAAGCAACCGGCGCGCGGGGATCGATCTAACCGTTGGGCAACGGCTCGTTGGCGGCCTTGGCACTGATCTGATGGAGGCAGCGAATGCCCTGGCCACTGTCGATGGCCAGGCCGAATCGAATGCTTTGCACCGCTTGCTCCAGCTTGGACAGGTCGCCCAGCTGTTCGCTGCTCAGCGCACGACGGGCGACCACGCCGCTCTCGTTGGTCAGCGACATGGTAATGCTGCCGTCCATGCGCTCGATGCTGAAACGCACATGGAACTCGTCCTTGAAGGATTCGCTGACGAACTGGAACGGATTGAGCATGGCCCTATACCTGCGGAACATGAGAGTCCCGTATGACCTAGCAAGTCCGCGGCCAACTTTTGAGAATCACCGACGATCGGTCGGCCAACGGCGCTCCTCCCGACACCCGGGTTGTCTTCCATACCTGCGTGCCCTGCCAGACGCCGCGACTCACAGCGTCGAAGCCGGGCCGATCAGGTTCAATCGCGTTCGGCGGCTTCGCGCTCCGCCGCCGGACGAGGGCCTGACTTGCCCGGCCCGTCGTGCTGCACCGAAGGGAAGCGCGACGAGGCATAACGCACCACCAGGATCGCCACCGCCAGCAGCAGGATCGCAGCCGACACGTAGATCACGCTGAGGTCCGGCCGGTTATGGTGGGAAACGTCCGAAATCAGCAGGCGGGTCAGCGCGGTGATCGCCACGTAGATCAGGAAGCGCACCGGCATATGGTTGGTCTTGAAGTAAATCCCCACCATCGCGCCCAGTTCCAGATAGATGAACAGCAGCAGGATGTCGTCGACGCTGATGTGGCCCTTTTCCATCATGTCGCAGAACGCCATCACCGCCGCCCAGGCAGTCACCGCACCGATGGCGAACAGCGCCAGGTAATGGAAGCTTTCCACCAGCAAATTGCCGAGCGATTCGGCCAGTTGATGCAGGGAATGACGCAGGGACTCGGCCCAATTCAGTTTCACGTTGACGCTCCTTGGCTCGCTCGCGGGATTATCCTGTGCACGGCGCATGCAGGAACGGCACCAGCGGCGTCGATGATGCTACGCGATGGGCGTGACGATTTCGCAGCGCCAGTACCAAAAGCAGGAAGTCGCCGTACCGGCTTTCCTCGGCGGCGGGAGCACCGTACACTGTATATAAAACCAGTAACATCAACCCAAAGCTGAAGGCAATCGAGGTGGGGAATGGCCGTCGAAGTGGTGTATCGCAGCAGTCGCGATCAGGAGCGTTTGTTCATGGATAAAGCCGAAGCGGATCGTTACGACAAGATGCTCGAGCTGGCCGAGTCCCTCGGCGAGGTCTTGCAGAAGGCCGTGCCTTCGCTCAGCGAACGGCAGGTCGAGGAGGTCGGCATCTTCATGGCGAAGAACCGCGAAGTCTTCGCCCGCGCGTTCAAGAACCAGGCCGACGCCCTCGGCGAAATCGTCATCGACGCCGCCGAATAGCAAACTCGGCGCCCACGCCGATGCGCCGCGCTGGCGTCATCGGCGGGCCTTGCCGGTGCATCCGGCGACTGCTCGAAAATTCACCAGAAAAGTGCAAGGCCTTGATTCATAGGGTCTTACTGGTGCGTCGGCCAACCGCCCATCGGTTTTGCCGTGAAATCAGCGAAACGCGACGCCATCCGCCCGGGCGCTGCGAACTTTCCCTTCCTGCCCTCGTCCATCTTCCTGAGTGAATTAAGCCACCCAGGCAGGTACCGAGATGGAAAGCCCCTTTCAGATGATCTCCGAAGTCTTCCAGGCCGACTATTACGTGAACTTCAGCATTGAGCGGCTTGATGGCAGCGTATTGCTGACGCTGTCCAATGACGACGGTGTGACCGTCAAGCGCTTCATCGGTGCAGACCAGTGGCGCAACCGCGAGAAGCTCGAACGCTTCATCATGAGCGTGCAACTGGGCCTGGCCATCGAGAACGGCGAAGCCTCCCCGGCGCTGCTCGCCTCGATGGCGCAAAGCTCGCGCCCGGCCTCGACCCAGGCGCGCAACTGAGCGTCGCAAAGCCTGCGATTGCCGGCATTACGCCGCTGATCGCAGGTGGCCCTGGCGCCCGCCACGGCTGATCCCGCCACATAACTCCCGCTCTATTCTTCGCCGCGCCACTCCGGCCAGCCGCTCCCTCTGGACGAAATTTCGCCAGCCAGCTAAAAAGCTAGGGCGAGCCAGACTGGAGGGTCGCCATGAATCCGCGTCAAGCCTGCTTAGCCTGCCTGGAATCGGACCCGCCCGCGGTTTTCGAAGCGGCGCTATGGGTTGCCGCCGAACATGATGCCGAGCTGCAGCCGGAACAGCCGCTGCGCGATCTGGCCAGCCTGCAGCAACGCATCGCCGTGGCCCTGCCGCAACTGCCGGCGAAGGAGCTGGCGCAACCGCTGCTGCGCCAGCTGAGCGCGCTGGATTACCACGAAGACGACGACTCGCCGCTGCGCCCGCAGGCCGCACTGCTGCACAAGGTATTGCAGCGTCGCCGCGGGCAGCCGCTGTCGCTGGCGCTGATCGCCCTGGAGCTGGCCCGGCGCCTGGAGATTCCGCTGCAAGGCGTCAACTTCCCCGGCTATTTCCTTCTGCGCGTACCCGGTGCCGACCATCTGCTCGACCCCAGTGGCGGGCGCCGCCTGTATACCCGCGACTGCCGCGACCTGCTGGCCCGCCAGTTCGGCGACGCGGTCCAGCTCAGCGCCGCGCACCTGGCCACCTGCGACGGCCACGCGCTGCTGCAGCGCCTGTCACGCAACCTGCGCCAGTTGCACCAGCAGGCCGACGATCCGCTGGCGGCACTGAAGGATGCCGAGCGGGTGCTGCAGTTGGGAACGCCGAACGTGCTCGACCATCTGGCGCGCGCCGACCTCTACCACCTGATCGATTGCCCGCAGGGCGAGCGCTACGACCTGGAGCGCGCGTTGCTGCTCAGCGAGGACGAGGCCCAGCGCCTGGTGGTCAGCCAGCGCCTGCGCAAGATGAACCGCAGCAGCGCGCTGCACTGATCCGCTAAGCCATCAGCCCCAGCGCTTTCGCCGTCGCCACCGCCTGGGTGCGCCGGCGCACCCCGAGCTTGACGTTGATCCGCCGCGCGTGGGTCTTCACCGTGTGCAGCGAGATGTACAGCTGCTGGGCGATATCCTGGTTCGAGCAGCCCTGGGCGATCAGTTGCAGCACGGTCAGCTCGCGCTGGCTGAGCAGAGCGCCCTCCGCCAGCGGTGTGACGGCCTCCGGCACATGCTCGAGCGGATGCAACAGGCGCTCGCGCAGCGACTGCCCGGCAGCGCCCGGCAGCAGGCGGTCCAGCCAGTGCGCCTGGCGCTGCTGCAGGTCCAGCAGCGGGCGCAGCAGTTGCGGGCGCGCCGCCATGCCCAGGGCGCGCTGCAACTCTTCCTCCGCCGCCTCGCCCTGCCCCGCTGCCAGCAGCGCTTCCGCGAGGCTGCAGCGGCAGTCGCAGGCGAGGCTTTGCAGGTCGCGTTGCAGGCATTCGCCGAGCAGCCCGCGCAGGTCGTCCACCGCGCGTTGTGGCGAGCCGTCGAGCAGTTCGCAGAGGGCCAGCTGGCGACGCACGCGGACCACCACGTCGTAGGCGCCCGGCGGCGCCAGCAGGCCGTTGTCGCGGTAGTGCTGGAGCACCGGTTCCAGCGCCGCGCGGGCCTTGGCCACCTCGCCCTGCTGCAACCAGAGCTGGCTGAACCCCAGCTGCAGCACGCAGCGGTAACGCACCTCGGGAACGTGGCGCCACTGCATCAGGCGTTCAGCCTCGGCCAGCCAGCGGAAGGCTTCCACGCGTTGCCCGGTATAGGCGGCCAGCTCGGCGAGGCCGAGGTAGCCGAAGAAGGTGTAGGCGTCGCCACTGCCCAGCGCCGCGTCCAGCCCCACCTGGAACGCCTCGCGCGCCTGCTCGACGAGCCCCTGGACGGAGAGCAGATGGCCGCGCAGCAACCACAGCCGCGCCGGCACCGGACCGGTCGGCGTGTCGCCAAGCGCATCGAGCTCCTGCTCCAGCAGCTCCAGCGCGCGCTCGTTTTCCCCGCGCATCTCCAGCAGGTGCACGCGGTCGACGATCAGCAGCCCCTCGTAGAGCACGCTGGCGTGCAGCCGGGCCAGCTTGATGCCCTCGTCGCAGTAGTGCTCACCCTCGTCCAGATTGCCCTCGGCGAGCGCCTGCTGGCTCAGCGTCTGGTAGCACAGCACGTGTTGCGACCAGGCCCGCTCGGGCAGCTCGGCGAGCGCCTCCAAGCACGACTGGCGAGCCTGCGGCTGGCCGCGCTGACGAGCCAGCGCGCCGCTGATGGCCTGCCAGTGGGCGAGCAATTCGTGCTGACGGCGCGCATCCGGCTGCGGCAGGAAGTGCGCCAGATCGGCCAGGCACGCCTCCACCTCGTCGAGCCGCGCGCAGATCATCAGGGCCCAGGCCTGCAGGACGATCAACCGGCTGGTGCTAGAAAACAGCGCGTGCGGCAACTCGCTGCGCCATTGCAGGAACAGCGAGACGTTCTGCCCGATCAGCAGTTGCTCCTGGCCGAAGCGCTGCAGGTAATTGGCGGCGACCTCCATCTGCCCGGCGAGCAGCGCCTGTTCCACCGCTTCGCGAATATCGCCGTGGCCGGCGAACCACTGGCAGGCGCGCACGTGCACCGAGTTGGGCGGCAGCGGGCTGGGCAGCCGGCGCAGCACCAGCGCCAGCGGTCGCCACAGGCGGAACCAGTCACCGCAGCTGTCCAGGCCGCGGATGAACAGCTGACGCTGACGCAGTTCGGCCAGCCGCTCGGCGCCGCCGTCGAGGACGTGCTCGCAGAGTTCGGCGCAGAAACGCGGCAGCAGGATCAGAGCGAACAGCGCCTCGCGCAGCTCGTCTTCCAGGTCGGCCAGCACGTCCTGCAGCACGTAGTCGCGCAACAGCGACGTGCCGCTCACCAGGCGCTGCGCCAGCGCCGGCTCGTCGGCATCGAGCAGCAACAGGCGCACGCCGGCGAGCCAGCCTTCGCTGGCCTCGAACAGTTGGTCGAGGCTTTCCATACCGAAGCCCGGCGCCTGCGCGTCGAGCAGTTGCTGCAGTTCCTCGCGGGTCAGCGCCAGTGCCTGCGCGCCGAGCATCAGCAGATCGCCCTGCAGTTGCAGTCGCGGCAGGTTCCAGGCCGGCTGCCGGCGACTGCTGATCCACCAGCAGAGCGCCGCCGGGCCGCGCTCGAACAGCTGGTCCAGGCAGGCATCCAGTTTGGCGCAGGCGGCGCGCGGGTAGTCGTCGAGCATGATCCACAGCGGCTGGGCCTGCCCGTGCAGCAGCTCGAGCAGCGACTCCAGCGGCGGACCTTCCGCCGCCTCGCAGCCCAGCGCCGCGCTGAGCCGCTCGAGCAGCGCCGTCGCGCTCAGCGGGCGGCCGGCCAGGTCCAGCCAGACCAGCCGGGTGTCGCGCGGCAGATGGCGCGCGCACTCGTTGAGCAGCACGCTCTTGCCGAACCCGGCGGGCGCGCAGAGCAGGCGCAATCGACACTCGCTGGCGAGCAGCGGCTGGGTGAGCCGCGTACGCGGCAGGTGCAATGGCGGGAGACGTGGCAGCGCGGGCGCTTTCGGCGCGACCGGCACGCTGCTCCCAATGGCGCGGGTAAGCATGACGTCGGCTCTCTTGTTGTGATTGTGGAACCGTCCAGACCTCGCTCGATAGTAGTGCCTGTTCCGCCACGGGTGCGATCCGCAGACGTAAAAATGGCGGCCGTGATGGCCGCCTATCAGCAGAACCGCGGTTGCGTTACCGAACGCCGGCGTTGCGCAGCGCCGCCGGGGTGAAATCGTTGGACGACGCCTTGGTACCGTAGCGGATCGCACTCTTCTCCTCGTTGTTCATGCCGATCGACAGGTAGCGCCCGGCAATGATGTCGTAGAGCGATTCGAAGGCGTACACCGGCACCTGCTTGTCGTACTGCTGGTACAGCTGCGCCTCGCCGACGCGCCACAGCTGGCCGCGCCCGTCGTACAGCTCGGAGGCGGCGATCTGCCAGGAGTCCTCGTCGAGGTAGAAGCGGCGCTTGGCGTAGATGTTGCGCTCGCCGCTCTTCAGCGTGGCTTCTACCACCCAGACGCGGTGCAGCTCGTAGCGCGCCAGGTCCTGGTTGATGTGGCCGGCCTTGAGGATGTCGGCGTACTTCAGCTCGGGCGAGGCCAGACGGTAGTTGTTGTAGGGGATGTACATCTCCTGCTTGCCGATCAGTTTCCAGTCGTAACGGTTCGGCGCGCCATTGAACATGTCGAAGTTGTCCGAGGTGCGCAGACCGTCGGCGGCGGTGCCGGGACCGTCGTAGGACACCTGGGGCGCGCGGCGCACGCGGCGCTGGCCGGCGTTGTAGATCCACGCCATGCGCGGCTCCTTCACCTGGTCGAGGGAGTCGTGCACCAGCAGCACGTTGCCGGCCAGGCGCGCCGGGGCGGTGACCCGCTGCTTGAAGAACAGCAGCGCGTTGGCGGCCTTGTCCGGATCGAGGTCGGGCATGTTGTCCGGCATCGCCACTTCATCCTCGAACTGCACCAGGGTGAAGCTGCCGTTGGTCTGCGGCGTGGCCTGGACGATGGTGCGCTGCAGGTTGCCGCCGCGGTAACGGGTGATGTGGTTCCAGATCGCTTCCAGGCCGTTCTGCGGGATCGGGAAGGCGTAGTAGCGGCTTTCGGTGAAGTTGGTCAGGCCGTTGCCGCCCTCGACCAGGCCGGTCTTCTGCGCGCTGACCTTGGCCGCGGCGTAGATCGCATCCGGTACCGCGGCGCTGCGGTGGGTGGTGTAGACCAGCATCTTGTAGGTCTCCGGATAGCGCTTGAACATCGCCAGCTGGCCGGCGCTGAGCTTGTCCTTGTACTGCTCGGCGTTCTGCGCGGTGATGGTGAATTGCGGTTTTTCGCTGGCGAAGGGATCGCCGACGAAGCCGCCCTTGCTGATCGGCGCGGCGTTGGTCGGCAGGCCGCCGGTCCACTCCGGAATGCTGCCGTCGGCGTTGCCGGCCTTTTCCCCGCCCAGCGGGGTCAGGCTGGCGCCGAGCTTGGCGATCTGGTCGGGGGCGGCCGCTGCCATCACGCTGCCGGCGAGCAGCGACAGGGCAAGCGCACCGAGGAGTTTTCTTGTTGTGTGCATCAGGGTTTCCTCACTTACTGAAGGCCGCTTAGAAGTTCACGCCGAAGCTGAGCGCGACGAAGTCGCGGTCGGTGAGCGTGTTGTAGTCGCCGCCGAAGAAATTGGTGTACGAGAGGCTGCTGGTGTAGGTGTTCTGGTAGTCGGCATCGATACCGACGCTGACCGCCTTGGCGCCTTCGTTGAACACGCCGTTCGGGCCGTAGCCGTCGACGTCGTGCGACCAGGACAGGTTGGGCCGCAGGTTCACCCCGGCGAACACGTTGTTGTAGTCCCAGATGCCGCGCAGGCGATAACCCCAGGAATTGCTGGTGACGAAGCCATGGGTGCCGTACGCCGCCAGTTGCGCCGCATCGTCCGGGGTGCCGTAGATCGGATCGCGGCCGTAGCGCAGTTCGCTGGTGCTCTCCAGGTTGCCGACGTGGGAGAAGCCCACTTCGCCGACCACGGTGAAGCGCTCGGCGCCCATCACCTGATCGAAGAAGTGCGTCAGGGTGGTCTGGATCTGGGTGATTTCCTTGCGGTTGTAGCCGCGGTTCTCGGCACCGGCCGCGCTCGCCACCGGCGAGGTACCCGGCGCGATCGGGTTGAGCAGCGCGCGGGTCAGGTCTGTGGTGTTGATCTGCACCGGCGCGTTCGGCCGATAGCTGATCTCGCCGGACCAGGCGGTCCCGGTGGGCAGCGTGGTGGAGAAACTCATGCCGTAGAGGCGGATGTCCTCGGGATACGTCAGGGAATAGCTGCCGTTACCGAGCAACACGCTCTGCGCGAGACCGGAAGCCGTCGGCGAGTAGCGCGGATCGGCGAAGCAACTGGCCGGCCCGCCGAACGCGCCGCAGACCTGCCCGAGGATTCCGCTCAGCGGCCCCGCCAGGGGGTTGGCGTTGCCCAGCGCCGCGAGCGTCGCGATGTCGGCCGTGCCGGTGTTCAGCACGGGCGTACGGCTGTGGTAGTTCATGAAGTAGAAGCCGTACTCGGTGGCGTCGCCCAGCCAGCGCAGCGCCAGGCCGAACTGGCCGGAATCGCGGGCGTCGTGGTCCGGTCCGCGCGGCAGGATC
The DNA here is from genome assembly GCF_002364635.1 of Pseudomonas sp. UBA3153. Classification (NCBI taxonomy): domain Bacteria; kingdom Pseudomonadati; phylum Pseudomonadota; class Gammaproteobacteria; order Pseudomonadales; family Pseudomonadaceae; genus Pseudomonas; species Pseudomonas sp. UBA3153. Next base: position 5,211 of record NZ_DEYR01000005.1, on the reverse strand, counting down.
ACGCCCTCGTCGGTAACGCCGAAACCCTGGCCGAAAGCCGCGGCGGCGGGCTGGAACGGCGCGATGGCGCCGCTGGCGACGTTGTAGTTGTTGACGCAGCCGTCCTGCACCACGTCGGAACCGAAGAAGGTGCCGCAGTTGTCGACCACCGTCTGGTCCCACTCCAGCTGGTAGAAGCCTTCCACGCTGAAGCGGTCGTTCACGGTCTGCGAGAGATACAGCATGTTCACCGGGATCAGGCCTTCCTTGATCTCCGCGCCCGGGCGGCGGAAGGCGGAAACGTCCAGCGGGTTGATCGAGTTGATGCTGTTCTGGATGAAGGTGCTTTCGCCCCAGCTCACCACCTGCTTGCCGACGCGGACGGTGCCGGGCAGGTCGCCGATGCTGTAGTTCTGGTAGACGAAGGCATCGAGGATCTGCGCGCCGGAAGACTGCGCGCCTTCCTTGCGGTTGGAGTCGCTGATGTCCTTGAACGGCCGGCTTTCGTCCTTCAGCTCGAAGTCGTACCAGTACTTGCCGCGGACGAACACGCCGGTGTCGCGGTACTTCAGTTCGAGATCGTGGATCCCCTTGAAGATCTTCGAGAAGGTCTCGCCGCGCTTGAAGTTGAGACGGTTGTCGTCACCGGTCTGGGTGTAGCCGGTGCCGCCGTTGTTGATCCCGATGAGGTCGCGATCGGGCTTGGCAGTGGACCAGCTGGCCCCCACCGACAGCGACGAGTCGAGCTGACCCTCGACTTCACCGATGTTGAAATTGACGGCCCCGGCAGGGGCGGAAATTCCCATGGCGACGGCAAGAGCCAATAGCGTGGGCTGGACCTTTGCATGCCGTGTTGTTGTTGTCATTCGGCGCTCCTTGTTGGCGGATAGAACTGGCGCCAACCCTACTCACGCACCGACGCCCGGTTAAGCGCACCAAGGACGGATTTGGACTGTCGCCCGAAAGTATGAATGCCTGCGCCACGCCTGCGCCGGAGCCGCCATTCAGGCGCTGAATGGGGCTGACCAAGAGCGGCGGCACGCGGGGCGTAACCAAAGCGCCCGACGGGCATCAGCGAGGGAGTTCCGCGGCCGTTGGATGGGTCGTTTCGGCAGAAAAGGAACGCCACGCGACAGGGCGCGATGGCCGGGATAGGCAGGCGGATGAGCGGATGATGCCGAGTGAAGCGCGGCCTAGAAGCGCCCGTGGCGACCGTCGCCGGCGCTGAAGCGCTTCGCGCCCTCCTCCGTCTCGCCGCTGTCGAGTACCGCCATGCCACCGGCGAACTCGTTGGCCAGGGCTTCGCTGAACGGCAGGTCCCATTGGGCATGGACGCTGGCGCGGTCGGCCAGCAGGCAGGTGGGCGGAAACGCGGCGATCTCGGCGGCCAGCGCCTCGGCCGCAGCCCGCGCGTGGCCGGCGGCGACCACGCGACTGACCAGGCCGATCTGCAGGGCCTCTTCGGCGTGCACGGGGCGGCCGGTGAGGATCAGGTCAAGCGCGCGGCCCTGGCCGATCAGGCGCGGCAGGCGCACGCTGCCACCGTCGATCAGCGGGACGCCGAAGCGCCGGCAGAACACCCCGAGCACCGCATCCGCGGCCATCACCCGTAGGTCGGCGAGCAGCGCCAGCTCGAGCCCGCCGGCCACCGCGTGGCCTTCGATGGCGGCGATCAGCGGCTTGCGCAGTTGCATCCGGCTCGGCCCCATCGGGCCGTCGCCCTGCGCCTGCAGGCGGTTGCGGCGTTCGCCACCTTCGGCCACGGCGTGCAGGTCGGCGCCGGCACAGAAGGTCCCGCCGCTGCCGGTGAGAACCGCGACGCGTGCCTGCGGGTCTTCCTCGAACGCCCGCAGCGCGGCGCTCAGGGCGTCGGCGGTGGCCCGGTCGACGGCGTTACGCGCCTGCGGCCGGTCGAGGGTGATGACGGTTATCGCGTCCAGCCGTTCGACGATCACGCCCATGCAGAACTCCACCGAGGTGAACGGTGCGACCGGTCAGCGTCCTGCCGGCGCGAGCCGCGGGAGACGTTGCAACCCGCCGTCCTCAGACCACGTATTTCTGCAGGTTGGCCATCATTTCCTTGAGCGCTTCCATGTTGTCCTTGGGATGCGCGGCGTTGTCGAAGTCGACGATCTGCTGCCAGTGCGCCGCCACGTCCTCCGGCGAAAAGCCGGCGCGCGGGTCGAAGCCCGCGCCCAGGCTGCGCTCCCAGCGCACCTTGCCCATCCAGCCACCGCCGACCTCGAACAGCCCGGAAGTGTCCTGGCACTGCTCGCTGCCGAGGTAGACCACCAGCGGGCTGACCAGCTCGGGCTTGAGCTGCTCGAAGACCTGCGGCGGGATGAGCCCTTCGGTCATCCGCGTACCGCCGGTGGGGGCGATGGCATTGACCAGGATGTTGTTCTTGCGGCCCTCGATGGCGAGCGTGCGGGTCAGCCCGTAGAGACCGAGCTTGGCCATGCCGTAGTTGCTCTGGCCGAAGTTGCCGTAGATGCCGGAGGTGGACGCGGTGAAGATCACCCGGCCGTAGTTCTGCTCGCGCAGGTGCGGCCAGGCGGCGCGGGTGACCTTGTAGGCGCCTTCGACGTGGACCTTGTAGACCAGGTCCCAGTCGGCGTCTTCCATCTTGTGGAAGGTCTTGTCGCGCAGGATGCCGGCGTTGTTCACCACCACGTCGACGCGGCCGAAGCTGTCCAGCGCGGCCTGCACGATCTTCTCGCCATCGGTCACCGAATCATGGCTGGCGACCGCGGTGCCGCCCGCCTCGCGGATTTCCGCGACCACCTTGTCCGCCGCCGAGGCGTTGGCGCCCTCGCCATGGGTGCTTCCGCCCAGGTCGTTCACCACCACCCGCGCGCCGTGTTTGGCGAACAGCAATGCGTGGGCGCGACCGAGGCCACCGCCCGCGCCAGTGACGATCACGACCTTGTCTTCGAAACGCACGGCTTGGCTCATGGGAAACTCCTTGGCAGGTTGAGATGCCCGAAGTGTCCAACAGACAGGAAACGGTCACAACCGGGACGACGCACCTGAATGATGGTCGATAACGTCGCGGGATGGGCCACATGCCGCGACCGGGAACCGGCGAACGAGGTCGCCGGCCCCGGCCGGTTCAGACCGCCTCGGCGTGCTGAGGCGCTTCCGCTGGCGCCAGCCCGTCGCGGAACGCCAGGTAATGCGCCAGCACCTGCTCCGGCGCCTCGACCTGCGGGTAGTGGCCGATGCCGTCGAGCAGTACGCAGTCCGGCTGCGGGATCAGCTCGCGGTAGCGCGCCACCATGTGCGCCCCGGAGATCGGATCGACAGCGCCGTCGATTACCCGCAGCGGCACGTCGCTGCGCTGCATCGCGGTGACCCATCGTTCGCGCTGCTCGCGTCGCTCCGGCATGTAGCGAATCAGCCGGTGCATCACCGCAGCGCCACCGTTCTTCGCGATCAGCTGCCAGAACGCCTCCAGTTCGGCCTCGCTCGGCTGGGTATGCGGCCCGAACACCTTGGCGAAGTTGGCCGCCAGGGTGCGCCGGCTGAACAGCCGGTCGACGAGGAAGCCGGCCGGGCTGAGCAGCAGCTTCTGCAGCAGCACAGGGTGATGGGTTTCGGGAAACAGGCCGCCGTTGAGGAACACGCAGCTGGCCAGCCGCACGCGCCCTTCCTGATGCCGCGCGAGCAGCTCCTGGGCGACGCTGTCGCCGTAGTCGTGGGCCAGCACGTGCACCGGACGGTCGATGGCCAGGTGCCGGATCAACGCCTGCTGCACGTCCGCCTGCTCCAGCAGGCTATAGGGGTGGTGGCGCGGCTTGGCCGAGTCGCCGAAGCCGAGCATGTCGCAGGCGATCACCCGGTAGCGCTGCGCCAGCGGTGTCCACAGGCGATGCCAGTCCCAGCTGGCGGTGGGGAACCCGTGGATCAACAGCAGCGGCTCCGCGTCTACCGGGCCGGCCGTCCAGTGGCGGATTTCATGGCGATGGAACAGCAGCGTACGGCCCTGGGCGCGCCAGTCGTCCAGGCCGATGCCGGTGGCGGCCATCAGGCGGCGTAGCCGGGGTTGTGCAGATCGAGCTTGCGCAGCAACGCCGGCCAGGGCAGCGCGCCGCCCATGCCCTGCGGGCTGCGCATCACCCCAGCGATCATCGCCCGGGCGCCGTCGAGAACCTGCTGCGGAATGTGGATGAGCTCGGTGCCACCGCTCTGCGCCATGATCTGGATCTCGCAGGCGCGTTGCAGCGTGAACATGCCGAGGAAGGCGTCGGCAATGCTGCCGAATGCGGTCAGCAGGCCGTGGTTGGGCAGGATCATGAAGTTCTTGTCGCCGAGGTCGGCCTGCAGGCGCGACTTCTCGTCGTGGTTCAGCGCCACGCCTTCGTAGCCGTGGTAGGCCAGGCTGGCGAGAACGAATAGCGATTGCTGCGACAGCGGCAGCAGACCCTGTTTCTGCGCGGAGACGGCGATGCCGGCGGCGGTGTGGATGTGCAGCACGCAGCCGACGTCGTGACGGACCTCGTGCACCGCGCTGTGGATGGTATAGCCGGCCGGGTTGAGGTCGTAGGGGCTGTCCATCAGCTTGTTGCCGGCCAGGTCGACCTTGACCAGGCTCGACGCGGTGATCTCGTGGAACATCAGCCCGTAGGGGTTGATCAGGAAGTCGTCGGTGCCCGGCACCTTGGCCGAGATGTGGGTGAAGATCAGGTCGTCCCAGCCGTACATCGCGATCAGCCGGTAACAGGCGGCCAGGTCGATACGCGTCTGCCACTCGGCGGCGGAAACCTGGTTCTTCACTTCGGAGGGGTGCAGCAATTGAGCTACGGACACGGCGATCACCTCGGCATTTATTGTTGTGGGTGTGCCGAGAGTCTAGCGGCGCTTCGGCGCACGGCCAGTGGCCCTGGAAGCCAGTTTTGCGTCCGTCGCCGTTTCGCCGGCGACTGACCAAAGCGGCGCCAACCGCGACGGTTGGCGATGAAAACCAGGGCCGCTCGCGGCCCGGCGGCTCAGATCAGGTGGGAGATCAACGGCGCGGCGAACAGGTTGAGCAGGCCCATCAGCACCATCACCAGGCCGGCCACGGTGCCCTCCTCGCTGCCGACTTCCTGGGCGCGGGCGACGCCGGCACCGTGCGCGCCGACGCCGAACAGCGCGCCGCGGGCCAGCGCGCTGCGCAGCGGCAGCCACTTCAGCAGCAGGCCGCCGACCAGCGCGCCGAACACGCCGGTCAGCATCACGAAGATCGCCGTC
>NZ_DEYR01000006.1:0-4640 GCF_002364635.1 Pseudomonas sp. UBA3153 | reverse complement strand
TCTTCCGATCTTAGACCGCGTCGCGCGGCAGAACCAGCCCCAGGGGCAGGCGAACCCGCGCCTCCAGGCCGCCGCCAGCCCGGTTGCGCAACTCGACGCTGCCGCCGTGCAGCGCGGCGATGCGCTTGACGATCGCCAGGCCCAGCCCGGTGCCGCGCCCGCCGCGGGCCCGGTCGCCGCGGATGAACGGGTTGAAGATCTCGCCCAGTTCGGCCTCGTCGATGCCTTCGCCGCGATCGAGCACGCTGAGCACCACGTAGGGCGCGGTGAAGTCGTCGGCCACGTAGGCCGCGACCTCGACGCCGTTGCCCCCATGGTTGAGGGCGTTCTCGATGAGGTTGGTCAGCAGGCGCTTGATCGACACGCGACGCAGCGGGAACGGCGGAATCTGCTCCAGGCACAGGCGCACGTGCTCGCCGTTCTGGTTGAACGGCGCCACCGTTTCGGCGACCAGTTCGCCAAGGTCGAGCTGCTCCACCGGCTCGTCGCGGCCGTCGCGGATGAAGGCGAGGAACTGGTCGAGGATGGCGTTCATATCCTCGATGTCGCGGACCATGTCTTCGGTCAGCTCGGTGTCGCTGTCGAGCAGCTCCAGCGCCAGGCGCAGGCGAGTCAGCGGCGTGCGCAGGTCATGCGAGACGCCGGCGAGCATCAGCTCGCGCTCGCGCGCCGCCTGCTCGACGTCCTCGGCCATCTGATTGAAGGCGCGGTACACCTCGGTCATCTCGCTGGGCGTGTCGCCCACCGGCAGGCGCACGCTGCGGCCCTGGCCAAGCTGGCGGGTGGCGTCGACCAGGCGCTTGAGCGGCGCGTTGAGCTGGCGCACGAAGATCCACGCGGCGGCGGTGGACAGCAGGCCGATGCCGAGGAACCAACCGAGCACGCTCCAGATGCGCTGGCCGCGCAGCGGATGGGCGTACATAGGCACCTTGATCCATTCCGGGCCGAGCGCGGGCGCGCGCACCCACAACGCCGGCGGGCTCTGCACGCGCACGCGCACTTCGGTGTCGGCGCCCAGCTCGACCTGCATCTGCCGCTGGAACACCTCGCTGTAGGGCCAGTGCTGCTCGCCCGGCGGGAGGATTTCCTGCGGGACGATCTTCAGCCCGGCGGAATCGGCGATCCGCGGACGATCGGCGGAATCCGCCGCCCAGTAGGCGCGCAGGGTCAGCGCCGCGCCATGGCTGTACTGCCGGTCCACCAGCATGTCCTCGTTCATCATCAGGTAGACCAGGGTCAGCGCCTTGGAGAACAGCACGACGACGAGCACCAGCCAGAGGGTGCGGGCGAAGAAGCTTTGCGGGAACCAGACAGGGGTTTTCATGACGGGAAGCCAGAACGGCGCAGCGCCGGTCGCGGGAAGGGTCGCTCGGCGCGCGAGCGGGAGGGCCGGGCGGCGGACGAGGCGGGCCCCGTCCGCCGGGCGATCACTTGTTGCCGTCCGGCACGAAGACGTAGCCGACGCCCCAGACGGTCTGGATATAGCGCGGCTTCGACGGGTCCGGCTCGATCAACCGGCGCAGGCGGGAAATCTGCACGTCGATGGAGCGCTCCAGGGCATCCCATTCGCGGCCGCGGGCGAGGTTCATCAGCTTGTCGCGGGTCAACGGTTCGCGGGCGTGCTGGACCAGCGCCTTGAGCACGGCGAACTCGCCGGTGGTGAGCATGTGCACCTCGTCGCCACGCTTGAGCTCGCGGGTCGCCAGCGACAGTTCGTAGTCGCCGAAGGTTACGGTTTCCTCTTCGCTGCCCGGCGCGCCCGGCACCAGCGGTACCTGGCGGCGCAGCACGGCCTTGATCCGCGCCATCAGCTCGCGCGGGTTGAACGGCTTGGCCAGGTAGTCGTCGGCGCCCTGCTCCAGGCCCTGGATGCGGCTACTCTCGTCGCCCTTGGCGGTGAGCATGATGATCGGTACCTGGTTGTTCGACTCGCGCAGCCGGCGGCAGGCGGACAGGCCGTCCTCGCCGGGCAGCATGAGGTCGAGCACCACCAGCTGGAACAGCTCGCGGCCGAGCAGGCGATCCATCTGTTCGACGTTCTCCACGGCGCGTGCGCGGTAACCCTGCTCGGTGAGGAAGCGTTCGAGCAGGCGGCGCAAGCCGGGATCGTCGTCGACGATGAGGATCTTTTCGCCTTCGGCGGCAGGGGCAGTGCTGTTCATGGAATCTCCAAAAAACCATCCGGGCGGCATTATGGCGTAGTCGCGAGGCGCGGGAACGTCAGCCATTGTTAGCAGATTTTTCGCTGTCTGGCGGCGCTGGCGCACGCCACAGGCCGGCCACGGCGTGTCGTCGCCTGTCCGCCACCTGCCGTTCGCGGACGCCGCTCGTGTTTATAATGCCGGCCTTTCGCGCAGGCACGGCCTGCTCTTCTTGTCTGATTCAGGTGGTTCATGGACAGCATCAGTACCCGCATCGCCAACGAGCTGGGCGTGCGCCCGCAACAGGTCGCCGCCGCCGTGGCCCTGCTCGACGAGGGCTCCACCGTGCCCTTCATCGCCCGCTACCGCAAGGAAGTCACCGGCAGCCTGGACGACACCCAGCTGCGCCATCTGGAAGAACGCCTGCGCTACCTGCGCGAGCTGGACGACCGTCGCGCGGCGATCCTCGCCAGCATCAAGGAACAGGGCAAGCTGACGCCGGAACTGACCCGCGAGATCAACCTGGCCGAGACCAAGACGCGCCTGGAAGACCTCTACCTGCCGTACAAGCAGAAGCGCCGCACCAAGGGCCAGATCGCCCTGGAAGCCGGCCTCGGCGAACTCGCCGATGGCCTGTTCGGCGACCCGACCCGCGACCCGGAAACCGAAGCCGCGCGCTTCGTCGATGCCGAGAAGGGCTTCGCCGACGTCAAGGCGGTGCTCGAGGGCGCCAAGTACATCCTCATGGAACGCTTCGCCGAGGACGCCGACCTGCTGGCGAAACTGCGCGGCTTCCTCAAGGACAACGCCACCCTCGCCGCGCGCCTGGTGCCCGGCAAGGAAACCGAAGGCGCCAAGTTCAGCGACTACTTCGAACACGACGAACCCTTCCGGAGCGTACCGTCGCACCGCGCCCTGGCGATCTTCCGCGGGCGCAACGAAGGCGTGCTGAGCGCCGCGCTGAAGGTCGGCGAGGAGCTGCCCGGCAGCATGCATCCGGGCGAAGTGATGATCGGCGAGCGCTTCGGCATCGCCAACCAAGGCCGTGCGGCCGACAAATGGCTGGCCGAAGTGGTGCGCTGGACCTGGAAGGTCAAGCTCTACACGCACCTGGAGACCGACCTCTTCGGCGAGCTGCGCGACGCCGCCGAGGACGAGGCGATCAGCGTCTTCGCGCGCAACCTGCACGACCTGCTGCTGGCCGCCCCGGCCGGTCCGCGCGCCACCCTCGGGCTCGATCCGGGCCTGCGCACCGGCTGCAAGGTCGCCGTGGTCGATGCCACCGGCAAGGTCCTGGATACCGCCACCGTCTACCCGCACGCGCCGAAGAACGACTGGGACGGCACCCTCGCCGTGCTCGCCAGGCTCTGCGCCAAGCATGGCGTCGACCTGATCGCGATCGGCAACGGCACCGCCAGCCGCGAGACCGACAAGCTCGCTGGCGACCTGATCGCCAAGGTCCCGGGCCTCAAGCTGACCAAGGTGATGGTCAGCGAGGCCGGCGCCTCGGTGTATTCCGCCTCGGAACTGGCGGCCAAGGAATTCCCCGGCCTCGACGTTTCGCTGCGCGGCGCGGTGTCCATCGCCCGCCGCCTGCAGGACCCGCTGGCCGAACTGGTGAAGATCGATCCGAAATCCATCGGCGTCGGCCAGTACCAGCACGACGTCTCCCAGCTCAAGCTGGCGCGCTCGCTGGACGCGGTGGTGGAAGACTGCGTGAACGCCGTCGGCGTCGACCTGAACACCGCCTCCGCCGCCCTGCTAGCGCGGATCTCCGGGCTCAACGCGACGCTGGCGCAGAACATCATCGCGCACCGCGACGCGCATGGCGCCTTCGCCAGCCGCGACGACCTGAAGAAGGTCCCGCGCCTGGGCGAGAAGACCTACGTGCTGGCTGCCGGCTTCCTCCGCGTGATGAACGGCGACAACCCGCTGGACGCCTCGGCCGTGCACCCGGAAACCTATCCGCTGGTGCAGCGCATCGCCGCCGACACCGGCCGCGACATCCGCTCGCTGATCGGCGATTCGAGCTTCCTCAAGCGCCTCGACCCGAAAGCCTTCACCGACGAGTTCTTCGGCCTGCCGACCGTCACCGACATCCTCCGGGAACTGGACAAGCCCGGCCGCGACCCGCGCCCGGAGTTCAAGACCGCGACCTTCCAGGACGGCGTCGAGAGCCTCAACGACCTGCAGCCGGGCATGCTGCTCGAGGGCGTGGTGACCAACGTCACCAACTTCGGCGCCTTCGTCGACATCGGCGTGCACCAGGACGGGCTGGTGCACATCAGCGCGCTGGCGGAAAAGTTCGTCAAGGACCCGCGTGAAGTGGTCAAGGCCGGCGACGTGGTCAAGGTCAAGGTAATGGAAGTGGACATCCCGCGCAAACGCGTCGGCCTGTCCATGCGCCTGGGCGACACGCCGGGCGAGAAGGTCGAAGGCCCGCGCGGCGGCCAGGGGCGCGGCAATCGCCCGGCGCCGGCCGCGCGCAACGAGCCCAAG
>NZ_DEYR01000105.1:5456-6569 GCF_002364635.1 Pseudomonas sp. UBA3153 | reverse complement strand
CGGAAGTGGTGCGCATTATAGGGGCTCAGAATTAGCCGTCAACACTAAAGCGGCTTTTTTTCAGGAAACATCCGAAATCCACTTACATAACCGCCAATGCCACTATCCGGACAAAGAAAAGCCCCGCCGCGAGCTGGCGATACGCCAGTCACGGCGGGGCTTGTTTGGAGCCCGCCCTTTTAGAGAACCGCTTTCTTGCGGCGACGCATAAGGAACTGCACAGGGCCGGAAAGCGCATAGGCCAGGAAGATAAGCAGGAGAACCCGTGGCGGGTCGCTGAAGATGACCGCGAACACCAGCACCACGATAAGGATGGCCACGAACGGCACACGCCCTTTCAAGTCCAGATCCTTGAAGCTGTAGTACTTGATGTTGCTGACCATCAGCAGGCCAGCGGCAGCCACCATCAACGCGAACAGCATCACCAGCGGGATCGGCATATGCACACCTTCCACGCCGAAGTCGCGCAGCGTCCACACGGTTCCGGCCACCACACCCGCTGCCGCCGGGCTGGCAAGACCAATAAAGAAGCGCTTGTCGACCTTGCCGATCTGCGTATTGAAGCGCGCCAGGCGCAATGCCGCGCAGGCGACATAGATGAATGCGACCGTCAGGCCAACGTTGACCAGCCCGGACAGCGCCCACTCGTAGGCCAGCACTGCCGGTGCCAGGCCGAAGGCAACCATGTCGGACAGCGAATCGTACTCAGCGCCGAAGGCACTCTGCGTATTGGTCAGGCGGGCGACACGGCCATCGAGGCTGTCCAGCACCATGGCGACGAAGATCGTTACCGCGGCGACTTCGAAGCGGCCGTTCATTGCGCTGATGATGGAATAGAAGCCTGCGAACAGATTGGCCGTGGTGAACAGGTTGGGCAGAAGGTAGACGCCGCGGTGACGAACCTTGCGCCCCTCGGCGTCGTGACCTTCTTCGATGTGTTCATCGATGGGCAACAGACTGTCGGCCAGGGGGTCTTTTTTCGGTTCCTCGGGTTGATCGGTCATTAGCAGTACCTTGCAACGGATTCGTAAATTGGACAGGGTCGAACATTCAGGGTTCGAGCTTGCGCCTGCGTGGCGCTTTATACCAGAACGGGCCTGTAACGAAAAAACG
>NZ_DEYR01000105.1:1532-5298 GCF_002364635.1 Pseudomonas sp. UBA3153 | reverse complement strand
GGCCAAAGCCGCGTTTTTTCATTCGTGCAACCAGCCTCAGTTCTTGGCTTTGTCTACGATCTTGTTGGCCGAGATCCAGGGCATCATCGCGCGCAGACGCTCGCCGACCTGCTCGATCGGGTGAGCGGCGTTGTTGCGACGATACGCCGTCATGGACGGGTAGTTGCCGGCGCCTTCGGCGATGAACATCTTAGCGTACTCGCCGTTCTGGATGCGCTTGAGTGCGTTGCGCATGGCCTGACGGGATTCGGCGTTGATGACTTCCGGGCCGGTTACGTATTCGCCGTACTCGGCGTTATTGGAGATCGAGTAGTTCATGTTGGCGATACCGCCTTCGTACATGAGGTCGACGATCAGCTTCAGCTCGTGCAGGCACTCGAAGTAGGCCATTTCCGGCGCGTAACCGGCTTCGACCAAGGTTTCGAAGCCGGCCTTGACCAGCTCGACGCAACCGCCACAGAGAACGGCCTGCTCGCCGAACAGGTCGGTTTCGGTTTCGTCCTTGAAGGTGGTTTCGATGATGCCGGTACGACCACCGCCCACGCCACAGGCGTAGGACAGGGCGACGTTCTTGGCATTGCCGGAAGCGTCCTGATAGATCGCGACCAGGTCAGGAATGCCGCCCCCCTTGACGAACTCGGAGCGCACGGTGTGGCCCGGCGCCTTCGGCGCGATCATGATCACGTCAAGGTCGGCACGCGGAACGACCTGGTTGTAATGGATGGCGAAGCCGTGGGCGAAAGCCAGGGTCGCGCCCTTCTTCAGGTTCGGCTCGATCTCGTTCTTGTACAGCTGCGACTGGAACTCGTCCGGGGTGAGGATCATCACCACGTCGGCGGCAGCGACGGCGCTCGGCACGTCGGTGACTTTCAGGCCATGGGCTTCGGCCTTGGCGACGGTGGCGGAACCTGCACGCAGGCCGACGGTGACGTCGACGCCCGAGTCCTTCAGGTTGCACGCATGGGCGTGACCCTGCGAGCCGTAGCCGATGATGGCGACTTTCATGCCCTGAACAATGGAGAGGTCGCAGTCTTTGTCGTAATAAACTTTCATGAACGTTTCCTTCTATTTACCTGTGGGGCCTCGCGGCCACTCGCTAATTGGGTCAGATGCTCAGCACTTTGTCGCCACGGGAGATACCGGTGACGCCGCTGCGTACGGTCTCCAGAATCGACGCGGTGCCGACCGCCTGAATGAAGCTGTCCAGCTTGTCGCTGGTTCCCGCCAACTGGATCGTGTAGACGCTGCTGGTGACGTCGACGATCTGCCCGCGGAAGATATCGGTGGTGCGCTTGACCTCGGCGCGCTGCGCGCCGGTGGCCTTGACCTTCACCAGCATCAGCTCGCGCTCGATGTGGGCGCTCTCGGACAGGTTCACCAGCTTGACCACCTCGATCAGCTTGTTGAGGTTCTTGGTGATCTGTTCGATGACCTCATCCTGGCCGACGGTGGTCAGCGTCAGACGCGACAGGGTCGGGTCCTCGGTCGGCGCCACGGTGAGGCTTTCGATGTTGTAGTTGCGTTGGGAGAACAGGCCGACCACGCGGGACAACGCGCCCGGTTCGTTTTCCAGCAACAGGGAAATGATGTGTCGCATGCTCAGGTCCGCTCCGTCTTGCTCAGCCACATGTCACGCATCGCGCCGCCCCGGATCTGCATCGGGTAGACGTGCTCGCTGGTATCCACCGCGATATCGAGGAACACCAGGCGATTCTTCATCGCGAAGGCTTCCTCCAGGCCCGGCTTGAGGTCCTTCAGCTCGGTGATGCGCATGCCGACGTGGCCATAAGCCTCGGCCAGCTTGACGAAGTCGGGCAGCGACTCCATGTAGGAGTGCGAGTAGCGGCTGCTGTACTGCATGTCCTGCCACTGGCGGACCATGCCCAGCGCGCCGTTGTTGAGGTTGACGATCTTCACCGGCAGGTCGTACTGCAGGCAGGTCGACAGCTCCTGGATGTTCATCTGGATGCTGCCCTCGCCGGTCACGCAGGCCACGTCGTCATCCGGGAAGTTGAGCTTGACGCCCATCGCCGCCGGGAAGCCGAAGCCCATGGTGCCGAGGCCGCCGGAGTTGATCCAGCGGTTAGGCTTGTTATAGCGGTAGTACTGCGCCGCGAACATCTGGTGCTGGCCCACATCGGAGGTGATGTAGGCGTCGCCCCGGGTCACGTCGTAAAGCGCCTCGATCACCGCCTGCGGCTTGATAATCGAACCGTCGCCCTTGTCGTACGGGAACAGGCCGCGGTCGCCGCGCCACTCTTCGATCTGCTTCCACCAGCTGGCGACGGTTTCCTTGTTCGGCGTGTGGCCGATTTCCTTGAGCACCGCAACCATCTCAGCGAGCACGCTGTCCACCGGACCCACGATCGGGATGTCCGCCTTGACGGTCTTCGAGATCGACGCCGGGTCGATGTCGATGTGGATGATCTTCGCGTTCGGGCAGAACTTCGCTGCCGTCTCGCCATTGATCACGCGGTCGTCGAAGCGCGCACCGACGGCGAGGATGACGTCGGCATGGTGCATCGCCAGGTTGGCGGTGTAGCTGCCGTGCATGCCGAGCATACCGACGAACTGACGGTCACTGCCCGGATAGGCGCCCAAGCCCATCAGCGTATTGGTGACCGGCAAATTGAGCAGTTGTGCCAGCTCGGTCAGGGCCGCGGAAGCGCCGCCCATGATCACGCCACCGCCGGAATACATCACCGGGCGCTTGGCTGCGAGCAGCATCTCGGCGGCCTTGCGGATCTGCCCGGAATGCCCGCGAACGGCCGGGCTGTAGGAGCGCAGCTTGACCTTCTTGGGATGGACGTACTCGAACTTCTGCGTCGGATCGCCCATGTCCTTGGGAATGTCCACCACCACCGGACCGGGGCGACCGGATTCGGCAATGTAGAAGGCCTTCTTCAGAACCTCGGGGATTTCCGACGGGTGCTTGATCATGAAGCTGTGCTTCACGATCGGCCGGGAGACGCCGACCATGTCGGTTTCTTGGAAGGCATCGGTACCCACCACGGTGCTCGCCACCTGGCCGGAGATGACCACCATCGGGATCGAGTCCATGTACGCGGTGGCGATGCCGGTAATAGCGTTGGTCGCACCGGGACCCGAGGTCACCAGTACCACGCCGGCACGGCCGGTCGCCCGCGCATAGCCATCGGCCATATGCGTGGCGGCCTGTTCGTGGCGAACCAGAATGTGCGTTACCGCCGGTTCCTTGAACAGGGCATCGTAAATATGCAGGAGGGCACCGCCCGGGTACCCATAGATGTACTTAACGCCTTCGTCACGCAGGAAGCGGACGACCATTTCAGCGCCAGATAAGAGCTCCACGTTTGTCACCTCTAGAACGCCAGAATGCCATCCACGATGGATGGCCCTAATAGGTCTACTGCCAAGCAGAGCATGAGCGACGGTGGTCGCCGACTACGTCAGCTACTGACTGAGCAAGTATTGGGAAGGCGCCAGACTGTTGCGGTGCCATCCCACCCAGCGCGAGGTAACGCGTTGCGGGTGTTACAGGTCGGCGCGGGTATGCGCCTCATGTCTGCTGAGCTGCGGCCTGCTTGCGGCGGACCCCACTACAGCGAGCGTTGAATTGTTCGGATTAGACCGGCGCAAGTCAAGTCGCGCGTCATGCTTTATTGGATTAGGCCGTGACGCGCTGCAGGATCGCGACGAGCGGCTTTTGGTTATAGTAGCGGCACGTACCACCGCTAATCCAAGGACACCGCATGCACCGCATGATCCTCGCCGGCAGCCTGCTGCT
>NZ_DEYR01000105.1:0-1417 GCF_002364635.1 Pseudomonas sp. UBA3153 | reverse complement strand
CTCGCCGGCAGCCTGCTGCTGGCTCTCGCCGCCCCCGTTTCGGCCCAGGTCTACAAATGGGTGGACGCCGAAGGCATCACCCATTTCGGCTCGCAACCGCCACAGGGCCAGGCCGCCACGGCGGTAGACACCGCGGCGGCGCCTCCCAAGCCGGCAGCGCAGGTTCCTTCGCCAGGCAGCCTGCCAAAGCTCGACAGCCAGATGGAAGACGACGAGCAGGGCGCGATCGACGCCAAGGTGAAGGAAGAGGTCGCCGCGCGCGAGGCCGAGCGCAAGCGTTACTGCGATGCGGTGCGGACCAACCTCGCCCAGCTGCAGAACAATCCGCGGGTGCAGGTGAACATCGATGGGCAAGTGCGTCGGCTGCGCGAGGACGAACGCCAGTCGCGGATCGCCGAGAGCCAGAAGGCGATCGCCGAAAACTGCAGCAAGTGACCCGCTAGCCTCGACCGACGATCAGTCGGTCGAATTCGCCGAGGGCTTCCAGCAGCCCTCGCGCCTGATAGACCCTGTCGCGATAGACCTCTTCAGCCATTTCACGAATTCCCGATACCGCCGGCAGCGCGGCGTCGTTTTCCAGCAGCAGCTTCATCCGCGGCAGAAAGATCCACTGCAGCCATTGCTCGAACTCCAGCGTATCGATGCAGAACGGCTCGGGGCTGGAAAGCGCGGCCTCGCTCGGCGAGACGTCAGCCCACCAGCCCTGTACCCGCAGCTCGCGCTCGATCAGCAACAACTGCTCAGCCACCGCCGGAAAACGCGAATCCACTAAAGATTGACCTTCGCCTGAGCGCGCGCCTGGGCGGCACCCGCGCTGTCGCCCTGCCGTTCGCGGGCCTGGGCGATCAGGTTCCACAGGCTGCCCTGCAAGGCGGGGCGGCCATTGGCGTAGGTCAGCCCGCGCCGCGCCAGTTGCTCGGCCTGGGCGGCGTCGCCCTGGGCCAGCCGCACTTCGGCGAGGCGATAGAGCACCTGCGGCTCACGCGGGGCAATGCGCTGGGCACGCTCGAGGCTGGATGACGCGCCGTTGAGATCGCCGCCGCTCTGCTGTTGCTGCGCGGAGGTCAGCAGCGCCAGCACCGGTCCGTCGAGCTGTTCATCGGCGGACAGCACGCTGCCGCCGGCGCTGGGAATGCCGCTTGGCGCAGGCGCCGCGTACTGCGGCGTCGAGGCGTACGGGGCCGGCGCGGAATAGCTGCCGCCGGTCACAGGGCCGACGGTGATCGGCGTGGTGCTGATCGGCGCGCTGCTGGTCGCGCCGCCGTATGGGGTGGAGGTCGCCGGATAGCTCTGCACTGGCGACGATCCGGCGCCACCGGGCACCATCACCACCACGCCGGAATCTTCCTCGATGGCGCGGGGCTGGGTCTGCGCGGCCGGCGGAGTGTAGCCGCCACTGCGGGCGAAGCGCTGCTCG
>NZ_DEYR01000106.1:0-19776 GCF_002364635.1 Pseudomonas sp. UBA3153 | reverse complement strand
GGCGTGCCGCGGGTCGCGTTCGCGCCAGGCGCGCAGTTCCTCGGCGGCGTCGGCGGGCAACTCGCCCGCGCCGAGACGGACCACCCACAGGGCGGCCTCCTCGCGTATCTCCTGCTCGCGCATGTCCTGACTGGTCACGGTGTTCTCACGGTTTCTGGTTATATGCAGTATGACGCGCTACCGGCGGCGACTCGGTAATCGGCGCTCCTCACAGTGCTTGCAGGCGCTGCATGACGTGCGCCAGCGCCTTCGCCAGGTGCTTCTGCACCGAACTGTCGGAGATATCCAGCTGCCGCGCCACCTCGGCGTAGGTCAGGCCTTCCAGACGGTTGAGGCGAAAGATCTCGCGGGTCCGCTCAGGCAGCTCGGCCACCGCGGCGTGCAGCTGCTGCGCGCGGCGCACGGCGATGGTCTGCTCGTCCAGACCGGGGCGCTCCTCGACGATGCCATCGAGGTCCTCGTGCGGCACCGAATCGGTCATCTGCCGGCGCTGCCGGCGCAGGTGGTCGATCAGCAGGTTCTGCGCCGTCCGGTAAAGCCAGGCCTGGGTGTTTTCGATGCGCTCCTTGCCATGCTGCTCGGCCAGGCGCAGGAAGCTCTCCTGAACCAGATCGGCGGCCAGTTGGGGATCGCTGCCCTTGCGCCTCAGATAGCTCTGCAATGCCTCGGCATGCAGAAGAAAAAGGCTCTTGAGATCGGACTCCGACAAGCGAATTCCTGCCGCTGAGGAGAGATGGAAGAAGCGCCATCTTACGGCTTGTTGAGAATCGATTTCAATTGTGAGGCTGTGCGAGGCCGCTTCCCCGATATCGGCTGGGATTCGTTTCGGATGGGTTTGCGCTCAGCCGTAGGGTGCGCCGTGCGCACCACGCTCTCGCAAGCAGCCCCCTGAACCTCAGCCCTCGCTGCCCAGCAGCGCCGGCAGTTGCGCGGCGAGTTTCTGGCTGTTCAGCGGGGCGCGGATGAAGCCGCGCTGGCGGCCGTCGGGGCCGATGATGACCAGGTTGCCGCTGTGGTCGACGGTGTAGCCGGGCTTGCTGGTGTCCGCCGGGATGAACGGGATGCTGACGCCGTTGGCGAGGGTCTGGATGCTCTGGATGTCGCCGGTCAGGCCGATGAAGGTGGGGTCGAAATAGCCCAGGTACTGCTTGAGCTGCTGCGGGGTGTCGCGGTTCGGGTCGACGCTGACCAGCACCACGCGCAGCCGCTCGCGCGCCTCGGCCGGCAGCAAGCCCTTGACCTCGCGCATCTGCGCCAGGGTGGTCGGGCAGATGTCCGGGCAGAAGGTGTAGCCGAAGAACAGCAGGCTCCAGCGGCCCTTCAGCTCGTCCACCGCGAGCGCCTTGCCGTCCTGGTCGGTCAGGCTCAGCGACGGCACCTGGCGCGACTGCGGCAGCAGGATGATGCCGGCATCCAGCAGTTGCGCGGGGTCGGCGCCCCCACGACTGTCGAGCACCTTGTGCACGGTGAGGCCGATCACCAGGGCGATCAGCGCGACGAGAACGAAAACGGTCTTGTGGATGCGGGTCATAGGCTCACGAACAGGTAATGGTCGATCAGCAGCGCGATGAACAGCCCGAACAGATACAGGATGCTGTACTTGAAGGTCGCCATCGCGGCGTGTGGCCGGGTGTCCCGGTAGAGCATCCAGGCCCAGTACAGGAAGCGCCCGCCAAGGGCGACCGCGCAGGCCAGGTAGAGCATTCCGCTCATGCGGATGACGAAGGGCAACAGGCTGACGGCGAACAATACCAGCGTGTAGAAGAGAATGTGCAGCTTGGTGTAGTGCACACCGTGGGTCACCGGCAGCATCGGAATATCGGCCTTGGCGTACTCGGCGCGCCGGTGGATCGCCAGCGCCCAGAAGTGCGGGGGCGTCCAGGCGAAGATGATCAGCACCAGCAGCAGCGGTTCGGCGGACAGCTGCCCCGTCACCGCAACCCAGCCGAGCAACGGCGGCGCCGCCCCGGCCAGCCCGCCGATGACGATGTTCTGCGGCGTCGCGCGCTTGAGAAAACCGGTGTAGATCACCGCGTAACCGAGCAGCGAGGCCAGCGTCAGCCAGGCGGTCAGCGGGTTGGTGAAGGCCAGCAGCAACGCCTGCCCGGCCACCGCCAGCGCCAGGGCGAAGGTCAGCGCCGCGGCGGGCGACACCCGTCCCTCGGCCAGCGGCCGCTTGTGGGTACGCGCCATCAGCGAATCGATGCGCCGATCGACCACATGGTTCACCGCCGCCGCGCCGCCCGCGCACAGCGCGATGCCCAGGTTGCCGAACAGCAGCACGCTCCAGGCCACTCCGGCGCGGCTCGCGAGGAACATGCCGACCAGCGAGGTGATCAGCATCAGCAGCACCACCTTGGGTTTGGTCAGCTCCAGATAGTCGCGCCAGGTGGCGGTGTTCGAGCGGGTGTTGGCTGTGGTGTTCATGGGGAACTCCTGTGTGGTCGAGGGACGTTTCCCTCACCCCGTCCCTTTCCCGCTGGAAAGGGGGTTGATCGCGCAATCCCTCGTTTGCTTCACGGCGTGGCCGGGACGCGCTAGATCCGCATCCCCTGCGCCGCCGGCCGGGACGCCAGCGGCGCCCGCGCGCCGAGCCATACGCGATGCCGCACCCGGCCAACCCGCAACCGATGGTTCACCAGCAGCAGCACCAGCAGCAGGCAGGCACCGCCGCCGTTGTGCGCGACCGCCACGGCCAGTGGCAGGTGCAGCAGGACGTTGCTCAGGCCGAGCCCGATCTGCAGCGCCAGCGCGGCCAGCAGCACGCCGGCGTAGCGTGCCAGTCCATGGCGGAACAGCTGCGCGGCGAGCGCCAGCAACGCCACGCTGACCGCCAGCGCGCCGGCACGGTGGGCGAGATGGATCGCCGTGCGCGCCTCGCTGTCGAGCTGCCCGCCCAGGTAGTTCGGACCGATCTGCTGGCTGACGTGGAAGCCGTTGGCGAAGTCCGCCTGCGGCCACCATTCGCCGTGGCAGGTCGGCAGGTCGACGCAGGCCACCGCGGCGTAATTGGAACTGACCCAGCCGCCCAGGGCGATCTGCCCGATCACCAGCGCCAGCCCGGCCGCGGCCAGCCGGCGCAGGTGGACGGGCAGTTCGGGACGCGGGGCGAAGGCGCCGGACAGGCGCAACGTCAGCAGGAACAACAGCCCCAGCGTGGCGAAACCGCCGAGCAGGTGCGCCGTCACCACCTGCGGCCAGAGCTTGAGCGTCACCGTCCACATGCCGAACGTCGCCTGCGCCAGCACCACGCCGAGCAACAGCAACGGCAGACCCAGCGGCCGCTCGCTGTCGTCGCGGTGACGCAGCGCCTGCAGCGCCAGGGCGAACACCAGCAGCGCCAGCATCCCCGCGAAGTAGCGATGGATCATCTCGCTCCAGCCCTTGCGCGCCTCCACCGGCGCCTCCGGGAAACGCAGCTCGGCATGCGCCAGCTGCGCCTCGGTCTGCGGCACGTGGATGAAGCCGTAGCAGCCCGGCCAGTCGGGGCAGCCGAGGCCGGCGTGGGTCAGGCGCGTGTAGGCGCCGAGCAGAATCACCAGCAGGGCGAGCAGCGTGGCGAACAGGGCGAGGCGAAATCCGGGACGAGCCATGGGGGCGACTCCTGTTGTTGTTCTTATGGTCAGCGGTGCTTCGTTGTGCAGCGACTCCAGACGTCCAGAGCCTCGGGAGCTAGAGCCAGCCAAGGCATTTCCAACGCGGTCCGGCCGACGCGCAGCGGGCCGCGATCCGGCTCAGCCGATGCGCGAGATCTTCAGCAACAGCCGCAAGTCGTTGAGGATCGACTTGCCGTTGGCCCCGGCGCCGTAGCGCAGCACCAGGTTGCCGTGCGGGTCGACGATCCACAGCTGCGCGGCGCCGTCGGGCTGGGTCTGTCGATAGCGCTGCGGGTCCAGCGGGTAGCGCTGCAATTGCGGGTACTCGCGGCGCAGGCGGCTGGCGTATGCCTCGTCCAGCGGCTGCGCGCTGGCCAGCGCATGGCTGCCGCGGTCGGCATCGCGCCCCAGGCCGATGTTGATCTGCCGGGCCAGGTAGACCAGTTGCCGGCAATCCTCGGCGCAGCCCTGCGGCGCGGTGACCAGCAGTTGCCAGTGGCGGTCGTCGCCCTGCACGCCGAGGCTGGCGCGGCTCTGGCCGTCACCCAGCAGCTCGCCATGGTAGTTGCGCCCGTCGGGCACCCAGAAGCGCCACTGGTACATCGCGGTGGCGAGCACCATCGGCCCGATCACCACGAAGAGGATCAGCAGCAGTTGCAGACGGCCGCGCCGCGGCGGTGCCTCATTCAGGGCGTAGGCTGAGTGCATGGCGAGTCTCCCGCGCGTTGTGGATTCCGAGGTAGACGAACAGGGCGATGAGCGCCGCGGCCAGGGCGAACCACTGCACGGCGTAGCCGAGGTGACGCTCCGGGCCCATGGCGACGATCGGCCAGTCGACCGCGTAGCTGGCCGGTCCGGGTTCCAGGCGCAGCTCGTCGGCCAGCCCGTCGATACCCAGCTCGCGCCAGAGGCCGGCGGTGTCGACGTGGTTGACCAGCCGCGGCCAGTCGTGGCCCTGGATGTCCTTCAGTTCGAAGCTCGCGCCCGGCGGCTGGTAGAGCCAGGCGACCAGCGTCTGCGCGCCGTCCGGCGTACTGAAGCGCACCGGGTCGCGGCGGTCCGACCAGGCCAGCCAGCCGCGGTTGACGAGGACCCAGCGGCCGCTGTCGGTGTCGCGGAACGGCTGCAGCAGTTCGACGCCGGCCTGCCCGGCCTGGATGCGGTTATCCAGCAGCACGCTGTGGCGTTCGTCGAAATGACCGTGCAGGCGCACGCGGCGGAAGGCCCTGTCCGGCATCGCCTGCAAACGCGCCAGCTCGAGCGGCGCGGCGTTGCGCCGGGCCTCGTAGTCGCCCAGCAGTTCGCGCTTCTGCTCGGCGCGCGACAGTTGCCAGCAGCCCAGGCCGAGCAGCACCGGCAGCAGCGCCAGCACCACCAGGCTGGGCAGCCAGCCGGGCTGGAAGCGCCGCCGGGCGCCGGCCCGGAGGCCGGAGAGCGAGTGACTATACTGCACCGCGTTGCCCCTCCTCGGAGTCCGCCATGCTCAAGGCCGCGATCCTCCTGTTGCTGCTCGCCACACTGGTCAGCCTGTTCAGCGGGCTGTTCTTCCTGGTCAAGGACCAGGGCCGGGGCCAGCGCCTGCTCGGCTCCCTCTACCTGCGCGCCACCTGCGCCGCACTGACCCTGGCGCTGGTCGCCTGGGGTTTCTACAGCGGCCAGCTGACTTCGCAGGTGGCCTGGTAGCGCCCTCCGGCCTGAAGCTCACCCTACAGCCTGCGCCCTGCGTTGCCCTCAGAGCACGTAGACGAAGACGAAAAGCCCGATCCACACCACGTCGACGAAGTGCCAGTACCAGCTCGCCGCCTCGAAACCGAAATGCTGATCGGCGCTGAAATGCCCGCGCAGGATGCGCACCAGCATCACCGTGAGGATCAGCGCGCCCATGGTCACATGGGCGCCGTGGAAGCCGGTGAGCATGAAGAAGGTGGCGCCGTAGATCCCCGAACCGAGGGTCAGGCCCAGCTCGTGATACGCCTCGAGGTACTCGGTGACCTGCAGGGCGATGAAGCTCGCGCCGAGCAGGATGGTCGCCGCCAGCCAGAGCTTGAGTGGCTTGCGCTGCCCCTTCTTCAGCGCGTGGTGGGCGAAGGTCACGGTGAAGCTGGAGCTGACCAGCAGCAGCGTGTTGATCAGCGGCAGCTTCCAGGGGTCGATCACGCCCTTGGGCGCCGGGAAGAGTTTCGGGTCGGGGTTGTTCAACAGTGGCCAGCTGTACTCGAAGTTAGGCCAGAGCATGTGCGCCACGCCCTTGGCGCCGTCGCCGGCCAGCCAGGGACCGGCCCAGTAGCGCACGTAGAACAGCACGCCGAAGAACGCGGCAAAGAACATCACCTCGGAAAAGATGAACCAGCCCATGCCCCAGCGGAACGAGCGGTCCATCTGCGCGCTGTAGAGCCCGGCACGGCTCTCGCGCACGACGTTGCCGAACCAGCCGAACAGCATGTAGGCGATAAACAGCGCGCCGACGAAGAAGATCAGCGGGCCGTGGGATTTCTCCCGCGCCGCCGACAGGTCGTTGAACCAGGTGCCAAGGCCGAACACCGTGATCAGCAGGCCGAGGGTGGCGATGATCGGCCATTTGCTCTGCGCCGGGACGTAATACTCTTCATGGGGTGGCGTCATTTTGTTCTCCTTGGCCCCTGATCAACCGCCGTTGAGGGCGACGGGCGGCTTGCGCGCGGTGATGTCGAACAGGGTGTAGGCCAGCGTCAGGTGATGCACCTCGCGCGGCAGGTCGCGGTCGACGATGAAGCGCACCGGCATCTCGATGCGCTCGCCCGGCTGCAGCATCTGCTGGGTGAAGCAGAAGCACTCGGTCTTGTGGAAGTACGCCGCCGCTTCCGACGGCGCGATGCTGGGTATCGCCTGCGCGGTCATCGGCCGGTCGCTCGGGTTGCGCGCGACGAAGAGCATCTCGCCCACCGCGCCGGGGCTGAGCACCAGCTCGTCAGCCTTGGGATGGAACTCCCAGCCCATGTCGGCCGAATTGGTGGCGAGGAACTGCACGCGCACCTGGCGCGCCTCGTCCACCACCTGGCTGCCCTGATAGGCGTCGCCAGACGGCTTGCCGTTGATCCCGAAGGCGTCGCACATCACGTCGTAGAGCGGCACCAGGGCGAAGCCGAAGGCGAACATCGCCACCACCAGGACCAGCAACCGACCGATCAGGCGACGGGTGGGAAGGGGCTCGCTCATGGCAGCACCTCATCGCCCGGACCCTTGCGGTGTTCGTGCACCGGGTTCATGTCCGGCGGCACCTGGAAGGTGTGGTAGGGCGCCGGCGAGGGGATCGTCCATTCCAGGCCTTCGGCGCCGTCCCAGGGTTTGGCCGGCGCCGGCTTGCCGCCGCGGATGCACTTGATGACGATGAACAGGAAGAAGATCTGCGTGGCGCCGAAGGTGAAGGCGCCGATCGAGGAGATCATGTTGAAGTCGGCGAACTGCAGGTTGTAGTCCGGAATCCGCCGCGGCATGCCGGCGAGGCCAACGAAGTGCATCGGGAAGAACGCCATGTTCATGCCGACGAAGCTCAGCCAGAAATGCAGCTTGCCAAGGGTTTCGTCGTACATGTGCCCGGTCCACTTCGGCAGCCAGTAGTAGGCCGAGGCGAAGATGCCGAAGATCGCGCCGGGCACCAGCACGTAGTGGAAGTGCGCCACCACGAAGTAGGTGTCGTGGTACTGAAAATCCGCCGGGGCGATGGCCAGCATCAGCCCGGAGAAGCCGCCGATGGTGAACAGGATGACGAAGGCCACGGCGAACAGCATCGGCGTCTCGAAGCTCAGCGAGCCCTGCCACATGGTGCTCACCCAGTTGAACACCTTCACCCCGGTCGGCACGGCGATCAGCATGGTCGCGTACATGAAGAACAGCTCGCCCACCAACGGAATGCCGACCACGAACATGTGGTGCGCCCAGACGATGAACGAGAGGAAGGCGATGGCCGCGGTGGCGTAGACCATCGAGGTGTAGCCGAACAGCGGCTTGCGCGAGAACGCCGGGATGATCGAGCTGACCGCGCCGAACGCCGGCAGGATCATGATGTACACCTCGGGGTGGCCGAAGAACCAGAACACGTGCTGGAACAGCACCGGATCGCCGCCGCCGGCCGCGCTGAAGAAGCTGGTGCCGAAGTGGATGTCCATCAGCATCATGGTCACCACGCCGGCCAGCACCGGCATCACCGCGATCAGCAGAAAGGCGGTGATCAGCCAGGTCCAGACGAACAGCGGCATCTTCATCAGCGTCATGCCGGGCGCACGCAGGTTGAGGATGGTGGCGATCACGTTGATCGCACCCATGATCGAGCTGATGCCCATCAGGTGGATGGCGAAGATGAAGAAGGTGACGCTCTCCGGCGCGTAGGTGGTGGACAGCGGCGCATAGAAGGTCCAGCCGAAGTTCGGCCCGCCGCCCTCCATGAACAGCGTGCTCACCAGCAGACCGAAGGCCGCCGGCAGCAGCCAGAAGCTGAAGTTGTTCATCCGCGGCAGCGCCATGTCAGGCGCGCCGATCATCAGCGGGATCATCCAGTTGGCCAGGCCGACGAAGGCCGGCATCACCGCGCCGAAGACCATGATCAGGCCATGCATGGTGGTCATCTGGTTGAAGAATTCCGGCTGCACGATCTGCAGCCCCGGCTGGAACAGCTCGGCGCGGATCACCATCGCCATCGAGCCGCCGAGCAGGAACGCGCAGAAGCTGAACCACAGGTACATCGAGCCGATGTCCTTGTGGTTGGTGGTCAGCACCCAGCGCATCAGCCCCTTGGCCGGGCCGTGGTGGTGGTCGCCGTGGGCCTGTTCGACATGGCCCGGTTCTACGCGACCCGGTTCGATGACTGCGCTCATGTCGTCACTCCTCGGATTGTTTTAGGGCCAGCACGTCTTTGGGCGTGACCATGTCGCCCTTGGCGTTGCCCCAGGCGTTGCGCTCGTAGGTGACCACGGCGGCGATGTCGACTTCCGAAAGCTGCTTGCCGAACGCCGCCATCGCGGTGCCGGGCTTGCCGTGGAAGACGATGCTCAGGTGCGCCTCGATCGGGCCGGTGGCGATCTTCGAGCCCTTCAGCGCCGGGAACATCGGCGGCAGACCCTGGCCCTCGGGCTGGTGACAGGCGGCGCAGGTGGTGTGGTAGACCTTGTCGCCACGCGCCACCAGCTCTTCCAGCGTCCAGTCCTTGGCGGTGAGTTCCTTGACCTTGGCCGCCTCGGCCTTCTTGGTGCCGAGCCAGGCGTCGAAGTCCTCCTTGCTCTTCGCCTCCACCACCACCGGCATGAAGCCGTGGTCCTTGCCGCACAGCTCGGTGCACTGGCCGCGGTAGATGCCGGGCGCATCGATGCGCGTCCAGGATTCGTTGATGAAGCCGGGAATGGCGTCCTTCTTCACCGCCAGCGCCGGCACCCACCAGGAATGGATGACGTCGGCGCCGGTGATCAGGAAGCGCACCTTGGTGCCGACCGGCAGCACCAGCGGCTCGTCCACCTCCAGCAGGTAGTGCTCGTCCTTGGCCTGCTGGTTGTTGATCTGCTCGCGCGGCGTGGCCAGGTTGCTGAAGAACTCGACGTCCTGGCCCAGGTACTTGTAGTGCCACTTCCACTGGTAGCCGGTGATCTGCACGTCCAGCTCGGATTCGGTGGGGTCGTAGATGTGGATCAGCGTGCGCGTGGCCGGCACGGCCATGACGATCAGGATCAGCAGCGGCACCACCGTCCAGAGGATTTCGACGCGGGTGTTCTCGTGGAAGTGCGCGGGCTGCTGCCCGGTGGAGCGGCGGTGGATGAGCATCGACCAGAACATCGCGCCGAAGACCAGCACGCCGATGACGACGCAGATCCAGAAGATGGTCATGTGCAGATCGAAGACCGAGCGGCTGACCTCGGTCGCGCCGGGCTGCATGTTCACCGTCCAGGCCGCCTGGGCCTGGCCGATCAGCAACCACAGCGACGTGCACATCCAGACACGTGGATGTCGCATCATTGCGGGTTCCCCTTCTTGTTCTTGTTATTTCCGCCAGCACGGCTGGTGGCCAAGGGAACGGCTGCGAGACTACGAACTTCGACGGCCGATAAACCTCGGCAGGTGCACGCCGGGCTTCTCAGGTAACGCCTTTCGAATCCGAGTATAGACACCGACTCGCAGGCTGCAACGCAGGCGTTGCGCGGGCTTTAGCGTTATATCCGCGTCGCATAACCGTGTTGTAATTATGACGATCCGGTCTGATGTACCTGACCGGAACGTCTATGTTGTCTGCTTCAATTCGCCATCCCGGAGCCTTCATGAACACCCTCGCCTTGCGCGATCTGATCCAGCGTGCCCAGCGCCAGGAAACCACTACCGGCGACCTCGCCCGGCAGCTCGAGGCGCGGCTGTTGCGCCTGCACCCGTCGATCCAGCTAGGCGTGCACGATCAACGCGGGGTACTCACGCGCTTCGTCGAGCGCTATGTCGAACAGGTTCCGCCGATGCTGGAGGCGGCCGCTCGGGTAGCGGAGGACGCCGGC
Organism: Pseudomonas sp. UBA3153; assembly: GCF_002364635.1. NCBI lineage: Bacteria > Pseudomonadati > Pseudomonadota > Gammaproteobacteria > Pseudomonadales > Pseudomonadaceae > Pseudomonas > Pseudomonas sp. UBA3153. The sequence goes on along the minus strand of NZ_DEYR01000106.1, from coordinate 9,677 downwards.
CTCGAGGCGCAGGTGAAGCCGCTGCTGGCAACCGCCAACACCTTCTTCGCCGGGCCCGGTGCACCAGTGGAACGCAAGGACCTCGGCGCGCTGCTCGACGCCGCCTACCTCGCCCATCGCCTGGTAGAGGAGATCAACGACCGCTACATCACCCACCTCGGCCGGCCGCTGACGCCGCTGGATACCACGGTGGCCAATCTGATCGCCCACCAGCTGATCGGCGAGCGCTATGCCAACGATCTGGACCGGGCGGTCGCCGGCGCGGTGGCCGGGCAACTCGGTGCCGAGGTGTTCGAGCGCGGCTCGGTGCGGGCGTACCGGTTGCAGCTGGAGCTGCAGGAAGACGGCGCCGACTGGCCCGAGCTGGCGCGGCAACTCGGCGTCACCCTGGCGTTCGACCTGGCGGAAAGCGCCGAAAGCCTGCCGCGCCCGGACGACGCCGCGCCGGCTACAGCAGGCTCATCTGCCTACCGGGCACACTGAACAGGCTGCAATCCAGTCCCTCGTCGCCGCTGCGCTTATCCAAGCCCAGGCGCCGGCTGGCGAGCTTGAAACGCTGCGCCAGCAGGTCGGCGAAATGCCCCTCGCCACGCATCCGCGTACCGAAGCGGCTGTCGTAGTCCTTCCCACCGCGGGACTGGCGGATCAGGCTCATCACATGCTCGGCGCGCTCGGGAAAGTGCGCCGCCAGCCACTCCTCGAACAGCCCGGCGATCTCCAGCGGCAGACGCAGCAAGACGTAGCCGGCCGAGCGCGCACCCGCATCGCGCGCGGCCTCCAGCATGGCCTCCAGCTCGCGGTCGTTGATCATCGGGATGATCGGCGCGGTCATCACGCTCACCGGTATGCCGTGCTCGTGCAGCGTGCGCATCGCCCGCAGGCGCGCGCCGGGCGAGGCGGCACGCGGCTCCATGATGCGTTTCAGCTCGTCGTCCAGGGTGGTCAGGCTGAACGCCACGCTGACCAGGCGCTGGCTGGCCAGCTCCTCCAGCAGGTCGAGGTCGCGCAGGATCAGCGAGCCCTTGGTGATGATGTGCAGCGGGTGTTTGTGGCGCAGGAGGATTTCCAGCGCGCGGCGGGTCAGGCGCTGCTCGCGCTCGATCGGCTGGTAGGCGTCGGTGTTGATGCCCAGGGCGATCGGCTGCGGCACGTAGCCGGGCTTGCCCAGCTGTTCCTCGAGCACGTCGGCGAGGTTGGTCTTGGCGATCAGCCGGGTCTCGAAATCGATCCCCGGCGAAAGGTCCCAGTAGGCGTGGCTGGGCCGGGCGAAACAATAGATGCAGCCGTGCTCGCATCCGCGGTAGGGGTTCACCGAGCGCTCGAAGCCGACATCCGGCGAGCGGTTGTAGCTGATCACCGTCTTCGCCCGTTCGCTGCGGACCTCCGTGGCGCGGCTTGGCGGCACGTCCTCCTCGTACCAGTCGCTGGGCTCGACCTCGCTGCGAGTCGGCGCGAAACGGTTGTGCGGATTGCTGGCGGTTCCGCGACCACGCGGTGGAAGAACACTCATGCTCGGCCTCTCGATAACTGTTCATGCATACAGTATTTAAGCGGATTCGCGCGGCCCCCGCAGCTGCCGTTCGGCACTCGGTAGCCGCGAGGGGCCATCGCCGGCGAACCGGAACCCCCGACGAACGGCGCAGTCGCATATCAACGAACGCCCGTTCGATTCGTGCAAGGAATTCGCATGCCCACCCGCCGTCCCGTCCTCCCGTTGCGTTGCCTGTACGCCCTGCTCGCGCTCGCCCTGCTGGGCGGTTGCGACGACGACGCCCCGCGCGAGGCGCAGAAGCCGCGGGTCTACGTGCAGCAGGTGGAGGTCGTGCCGCACGAGGCCAACGCCACCCTGACCGGCGACGTACAGGCCCGCGTGCAGACGCAACTGTCGTTCCGCGTCGGCGGCAAGATCATCGAGCGGCGGGTGGAAGTCGGCGATTCGGTCACCGCCAACCAGGTGCTCGCCCGGCTCGATCCCCAGGATCAGCGCAACAACGTGAGCGCCGCCGAGGCCGCGGTGGAGGCCGAAAAAGCCCGCCTGAAGCAGGCCGAGGCCGACCTCTGGCGTCAGCAGAAGCTGCTGCCCAAGGGCTACACAAGCCGCAGCGAATACGACTCCGCCCTCGCCGCACAGCGCAGCGCGAAGAACTCCCTGGCCGCCGCCGAGGCGCAGTTGGCCAGCGCCCGCGAACAGTTGTCCTACACCGACCTGGTGGCCGAGGCGAATGGCGTGATCACCGAGCGCCAGGCCGAGGTCGGCCAGGTGGTCCAGGCGACCGCGCCGATCTTCGGCCTGGCCCGCGACGGCGAGCGGGACGCGGTGTTCAACGTCTACGAATCGCTGGTCGCGCCGGAAGACGAGGTCGTCGAGGTGGCGCTGCTCGACGACCCCCGCGTGAAGGCACGCGGACGCGTGCGCGAAGTGACGCCGACGGTGTCCGCGCAGAGCGGCACGGTACAGGTGAAGATCGCCCTGGAGGACGTGCCGGACGGCATGCCGCTGGGGGCGGCGGTAACCGCGCGGATCACCGCCGGCGAGCAGAGCAGCGTGGTGCTTCCCTGGGCTGCCCTGACCAAGAAGGAAAGCCAGCCGGCGGTGTGGCGGGTCGGCGCCGACGACAAGGTCGATCTGCAGGCGGTGAAGGTGTCGCGTTACGCCACCGGCGAGGTGGTGATCGCCGACGGCCTGCAATCCGGCGCGCGGGTGGTGATCGCCGGCGGCCAGTTGCTGCATCCCGGCCAGCAGGTGGAGATCGCCGAACAGGAGCAGAAGCCATGAGCGAACGCCTGTTGGCCGGCCTGCTCGCCGGCCTCGCCCTCGCCGGTTGCGGCAACGACGAGCCGGCGCCGGCAGCGGTGCGCCCGGTGCTCTACAGCGAGGTCCAGGCACAGGCCGAGCAGAGCCTCGGGCGCTTCGCCGGGATCATCCAGGCGCGCTACGAAACCACGCTGGGTTTCCGCGTCGGCGGACGCATCGCCCAGCGCCTGGCGGACGTGGGCACCGAGGTGAAGGCCGGCACCCGGCTGGCGACCCTCGACCCCACCGACCAGCAGAACGAGTTGCGCGCCAGCCAGGGCGAACTGGCGCGCAGCGAAGCGCAATGGATCAACGCCCAGGCCAACGCGCGCCGGCAGCAGGAACTGTTCGACCGCGGCGTCGGCGCCAAGGCGACCCTCGAACAGGCGCAGACCGAGCTCAAGACCCTCGCGGCGGCGCGCGACCAGGCCGCGTCCCGCGTGCAGCAGTCCAGCGATCGCCTCGGCTACAGCACGCTGAGCAGCGACTACGACGGCGTGGTCACCGCCTGGCACGCCGAAGCTGGGCAGGTGGTGGCCGCCGGGCAGGAAGTCGTTACCCTGGCGCGCCCCGACGTGAAGGAAGCGGTGTTCGACCTGCCGGCCAACCTCGCCGACGCGTTGAGCCCAGACCTGCGCTTCGAGGTCGCCGCACAACTCGACCCGGACGCGCGCACCACCGGCACCCTGCGCGAGATCGAACCGCAGGCGGATTCCGCCACCCGCACCCGCCGCGTGCGCCTGACCCTGGCCGACACGCCGCCGGCGTTCCTGCTCGGCACCGCGGTCAGCGTGACCCTGCAGCAGAAGGTCGCGCCGCGCAGCCAGCTGCCGCTCAGCGCCCTGCAGGAAGTCGATGGCAAGACCCGCGTCTGGGTGATCGACCGGCAGAGCATGACCGTGGCGCCGCGCGAGGTGACGCTGCTCGCTCGCGACGAGCGCAGCATCACCGTGGATGGCCAGTTGCAGCCCGGCGAGCGGGTGGTGATCGCCGGCCTCAGCGAACTCAAGCCCGGACAGGCCGTGAAGATGGACGAGGGCGTACAGCCATGACGGACCGCGACGACAAGCACGACGACGCCCGCAGCGGCGGCTTCAACCTCTCGGAATGGGCGCTGCGCCACCAGTCGTTCGTCTGGTACCTGATGTTCGTCGGCCTGCTGATGGGGTTGTTCTCCTACAAGAACCTCGGCCGCGAGGAAGACCCGTCCTTCACCATCAAGACCATGGTGATCCAGACCCGCTGGCCCGGCGCCACGGTGGACGAAACGCTCAACCAGGTCACCGATCGCATCGAGAAGAAGCTCGAGGAGCTCGACTCTCTGGACTACGTGAAGAGCTACACGCGACCGGGCGAGTCCACCATCATGGTGTTCCTGCGCGATACCACGGACGCCGAGGACATCCCGGAAATCTGGTACCAGGTGCGCAAGAAGGTCGACGACATCCGCGGCGAGTTTCCCCAGGGCATCCAGGGGCCGGCGTTCAACGACGAGTTCGGCGACGTGTACGGCTCGATCTACGCCTTCACCGCCGACGGCCTGAGCTTCCGCCAGCTACGCGACTATGTCGAACGGGTGCGCGCGGAAATCCGCAGCGTCGACAACCTCGGCAAGGTGGAGATGGTCGGCGCCCAGGACGAGGTGATCTACCTGGATTTCTCCACCCGCAAACTGGCCGCCCTCGGCATCGACCAGGCCCAGGTGATGCAGAGCCTGCAGGCGCAGAACGCGGTGACACCGTCCGGCGTGATCGAGGCCGGGCCGGAGCGCATTTCCGTGCGCACCAGCGGCCAGTTCGCCTCGGAGAAGGACCTGGAGCAGGTCAACCTGCGCCTCGACGACCGCTTCTACCGGCTCTCCGACATCGCGCAGATCCGCCGCGGCTACGTCGACCCGCCGCAGATGCTGTTCCGCTACGACGGCAAGCCGGCCATCGGCCTGGCCATCGCGATGAAGGACGGCGGCAACATTCAGGTGTTCGGCAAGGCGCTGCACGAGAAGATGGCCGCGCTGAGCGCCGAGCTGCCGCTGGGCGTAGGCGTGCACAAGGTGTCCGACCAGGCCGAAGTGGTCGAGGAAGCCGTCGGCGGCTTCACCCGTGCGCTGTTCGAGGCGGTGGTGATCGTGCTGATCGTCAGCTTCGTCAGCCTCGGCGTGCGCGCCGGCCTGGTGGTGGCCTGCTCGATCCCGCTGGTGCTGGCGATGGTGTTCGTGTTCATGGAGTACAGCGGTATCACCATGCAGCGGATTTCCCTCGGCGCGCTGATCATCGCCCTCGGTCTGCTGGTGGACGATGCGATGATCACCGTGGAGATGATGGTCACGCGCCTGGAGGAAGGCGATTCGCTGAAGGACGCGGCAACCTTCGCCTACACCTCCACCGCGTTCCCGATGCTCACCGGCACCCTGGTCACCGTCGCCGGCTTCGTGCCCATCGGCCTCAACGCCAGCTCGGCCGGCGAATACACCTTCACCCTGTTCGCGGTGATCGCCGTGGCGCTGCTGGTGTCCTGGGTGGTGGCGGTGTTCTTCGCCCCGGTGATCGCGGTGCACATCCTCAAGAAGAACCTGAAGTCCACGTCGGACGAGCCCGGCCGCATCGCCCGCACCTTCGACCGCGGCCTGCTGCTCGCCATGCGCCACCGCTGGTGGACCATCGGCCTGACCCTGCTGCTGTTCGCCGCCTCGCTGTTCGGCATGCGCTTCGTGCAGAACCAGTTCTTCCCCTCTTCGGACCGCCCGGAAGTGCTGGTCGACCTCAACCTGCCGCAGGGAGCCTCGATCAACGAGACGCGCCTGCAGGTCGACCGCCTGGAAGCGACGCTCAAGGACGACCCGGACATCGCCCGCTGGAGCACCTACATCGGCCAGGGCGCCCTGCGCTTCTACCTGCCGCTGGACCAGCAGTTGCAGAACCCCTTCTATGCGCAGCTGGTGATCGTCAGCAAGGACCTGGAAGCGCGTGGCCGGCTGATGGAAAAACTCCGCCAGCGCCTGCGCCAGGACTTCGTCGGCATCGGCAGCTTCGTCCAGCCGCTGGAGATGGGCCCGCCGGTGGGGCGGCCGATCCAGTACCGCATCAGCGGCAAGGACATCGACCAGGTGCGCAAGCACGCCCTCGACCTCGCCGGCCTGCTCGACGCCAACCCGAACATCGGCGAGATCGTTTACGACTGGAGCGAGCCGGGCAAGGTGCTGCGCATCGACGTGGCCCAGGACAAGGCGCGCCAGCTCGGGCTGTCCTCCGAGGACGTTGCGAACATCATGAACGGCGTGGTCACCGGCGCCAGCGTCACCCAGGTGAAGGACGACATCTACCTGATCAACGTGATCGGCCGCGCCGAGGACGCCGAGCGCGGCTCGCCGGAAACCCTGGAAAACCTGCAGATCGTCAACGCCAGCGGCGTGTCTATTCCCCTGCGCGCCTTCGCCACCCTCAGCTACGAGCTGGAGCAACCGCTGGTCTGGCGCCGCGACCGCAAGCCGACGATCACCATCAAGGCGGCGGTCAACGGCGAGATCCAGCCGACCGACCTGGTCACCGAGCTGAAGCCGGCGATCGAGGAATTCGCCAGCAAGCTGCCCGACGGCTACCGGGTGGCCACCGGCGGCACGGTGGAGGAAAGCGGCAAGGCGCAGGGACCGATCGCCAAGGTACTGCCGCTGATGCTGTTCCTCATGGCGACCTTCCTGATGATCCAGCTGCACAGCGTGCAGAAGCTGTTCCTGGTGATCAGCGTGGCGCCGCTGGGGCTGATCGGCGTGGTCCTGGCGCTGGTGCCGACCGGCACGCCGCTGGGCTTCGTGGCGATCCTCGGGGTGCTGGCGCTGATCGGCATCATCATCCGCAACTCGGTGATCCTGGTGACCCAGATCGACGCCTTCGAGCGCGCCGGCTATTCGCCCTGGCGCGCGGTGATCGAGGCCACCGAGCACCGACGCCGGCCGATCCTGCTGACCGCCGCCGCGGCGAGCCTGGGGATGATCCCGATCGCCCGCGAGGTGTTCTGGGGCCCGATGGCCTACGCCATGATCGGCGGCATCTTCAGCGCGACGCTGCTGACCCTGCTGTTCCTCCCGGCGCTGTACGTCGCCTGGTACCGGATTCGCGAAGACGACACCGACCAGGAGCCCGCGAAAACCGCCTGACCTCGCAGAGCGTTCAGCGCTCCGCGAACGCTCTGACACGGCCCTCTCGCCGAACTCTGCCGGCGCAACGCCGGTCCACTCCGGGTGAACGGGCTCAGCCCGAGGTTTCATTCGCGTTCGTACCGGCGCCCAACGGGCGGCCATTCCCGGCCGCAACGCGCGATGAAGCGTCGCCATACCCTGACGGAGGAACGCTGCGGATGCCGATCGACTGGAAAGACTACGTCTCCGATCCCTGGCTGCAATTGCTGATCGCCGCGCTGGTACTGATGGTCGTCGTGAGCATCGCCGCGCGCATTGCGGTGGCCGTGCTGAAGCGGGTGGCTAAGCACTTTTCCTTCGCACGGATTCTGCTCGATCACGTCGAGCAGGCGCTGCTCACGGTGGTGCCGTTGCTGGCGTTGCAGGGGCTGCTCGGCTCCGCCAGCGACGCGCTGCTGTGGATCAACGGGCTGCGCCACCTGACCACGCTGGCGCTGATCGCGGCGATCACCTGGTTCTTCATGGGCTGCGTGCGCGCGGTCGAGCAGAGCATCCTGATCAAGCACCCGCTGGACATCCGCGACAACCTCAACGCCCGCCGCATCCAGACGCAGACCCGCGTGCTGGTGCGCACGCTGTGGTTCCTGGTGCTGCTGCTCGGGGTCTCGGCGATGCTGATGACCTTCCCGCCGGTGCGCCAGATCGGCACCACCATCCTCGCCTCCGCCGGCCTCATCGGCCTGGCCGCCGGTCTCGCCGCCAAGCCGGTGCTGGGCAACCTGATCGCCGGCTTGCAGATCGCTGTCACCCAGCCGATCCGCATGGACGACGTGGTCATCGTCGAAGGCGAATGGGGCCGCATCGAGGAGATCACCGGCACCTACGTGGTGGTGCGCATCTGGGACGACCGGCGCATGGTGCTGCCGCTGCAGTGGTTCATCGAGAACCCGTTCCAGAACTGGACGCGCAAGGACGCCAGCATCCTCGGCTCGGTGTTTCTCTGGGTCGACTACCTGATTCCGCTGGAGCCGTTGCGCAGCGAACTGCAGCGCCTGTGCGAGGAAATCCCGCACCTGTGGGACGGCCGGGTAAGCGTTCTGCAGGTCACCGACACCTCGGAAAAGGCCATGCAGTTGCGCATTCTGGTCAGTTCGCCGGACGCCTCGCTGAACTTCGATGCGCGCTGCTACGTGCGTGAAAAGCTGATCGCCTTCATCGGCCGCGAGTTTCCGCAGTCCCTGCCGCAGCTGCGCACCGACATCCACAGCGACCTGGACCGCGGCAAGCCCACGCCCTCCCCCGAACACGCGCCGCCCACCGAGCCGGACCGGCAGCCGCCGGTCTAGGCGCCGCGCCGCGATTGTCGCGGTCCGCGTACTCAGGCAGGCTTGCCCCACTTTTGCCACGGATACCGCCATGCCGAAGCTCGTCCCCACCCTGCTCTCGCTCTGCCTGCTCGGCGGCGTACTGTCGGCCCGCGCGGGCGGCCTGCAGGTCGTCTGGCCGGCCGGCTGGGAAGTCAACGAGATGCCGGCGCCGCGTTCGCCCTTCGAGGACGGCGTGACCGGCGAGCGCCAGCAGGCGGTGAAGTTGCAGGCCGACGGCTCGCAGGCGCTGGTGCTGGAACTCACGCGCATGCCGCTGGCCGCCGGCGCCGCGGTGAACCTGGAGAACCTGCTGACGGAAATGCGCAAGGGCCTGCAACTGGGCTTCGCCCGGAGCGGCCTGCTGGCCAGTTGCAGCAAGCCGCAGGCGACCACCCTCGGCCACATCGCCGCCCACGAAGTGCGCTGCACCATCAGCCAGCAGGGCAACCCCGCGCTCAAGCAGACCCTGCTCGCCGCGCGCGGCAGCGACACCATCTACTCGCTGACCTACGCCATGCCGGTGGAACGCGAGAACGAAGTCGCCGGCGAAGTACAGGCACTGCGCGACAGCCTGGATTTCAACTAGCGCACCCCGCCCCAGACTCCCGACCTCCGTAGGGTGGGCTTTAGCCCACCAATCCCACCGGAGACCGCGCCATCGGTGGGCTGAAGCCCACCCTACGCGGCGTAGCCGTGAGCGGTCGCGCAACCCGCGCAGCGCCTTCAGGCCAGCCGCACCCGCTGCTCGCTGTAGCGGCCCTGCAACGAGCCCTCGAGATGCAACGCGCCGCGGGCCGCCAGTTCGCGGGCGCGCCAGGCGAGGAAGAAGTCGCTGGCGAAGAACCCGTCGCAGTGACGCATGGTGTCGCCCATCGGCTGGGCCAGCGGCTGCCATTCCGGCGTGCAGAAGTCCAGCAGGCTGGCGTCGATGGTGGCGAACGTCTCGCCGTGGAATTCGCCGTCCGACCAGCGGCGCACATCGGCATCCTCGGCCACCGCCGCGCGCCATTGGGCGGCCAGGGCATGGCGCCGTTCGGCGTCCATCAGGCGCGGCCGATGCAGCGCCAGCAACTCCTGAGGGTGGCGCATGGCGACGGCCTTGCGCTGCGCGACGCGAGTATCGCCGGTGCCGCAGGCGACTTCCCACAGCGCCACGCCCGAGCCGTCCAGCGCCGCCGCCACGCGCGCCAGCAGCAACTGTTCGGAGGTGCTGTCGCCATGCCACAGGGTGACCTCCGCAGCCCCGCGCGCCAGCCCGGCGAGCCATTGCGCGTCGGCCGCCAGATCGGTATCGAACGCCGGCACCGGCAGCACCTGCGCGGGCCACACGGCGCTCCAGAACGCCGCGCGGGCGGCGCACGGCGGGCGGTCGACGTCAAGATCG